>CANMNM010000001.1 GCA_947499275.1 Actinomycetota bacterium
TTTCAATGTTTTAGCTACAAGCCCACCGATCACTGAACCAGTTGCGACCAGCGCGACTTCAGGTCCGAGCACCGCTCCGCCCCACAGCGAAGCCAGAATCGCCAGGATCGCGGCCAGGTATTCCTTTGGGGTGAGGGGGCTGACCTTGATCCCACCCAAGGGTGAATGGCCCGTATCACCAATGAATCGTCGAATAACGTAAACAAGCACCGCCGCAATCAGCAATACCCCGATCACATACCAAGCAGGAGTTCGCTCCCATGTTTGCGGGATGGTTTCCCAGACCAACGAAATACCGGCATTAACCATTTCGAGAACGAAGTAACCGAGAACGAGACTAATAACGGCAGCTATGAGCATCGCCGGTAGTGGGCGTTTGGTGTGCACAGCAGTACCCTATGGCTTAAGGCACCATCAACAACGAAAGGCAACAAATGCGTAAGACATTTACCATGTCAACAGCACTCCTCATTGCCGGGCTATCCCTTGCCGGGTGCTCGAGTAGCGATTCCGAAACCAGCGCCTCCGAATCTCCCATGGTTGGCGGTATGACCGAATGCACCAAGGAGGCCGTACAACCATTCGTTGACGAAGCCGCACTGACCCTTGTCACCGATGGGTCAACCGACACCATGATGCCCATTGATGACCTTCAGTGCGCTGATGGTTGGGCAGTAGCGAATGGCACTCTCGGGCCAAAGGATGCACCCGCCGATGGACCTCAAGGTGCTCCGACCAAGTTTATTTTCCAAGCCGAGGGTCAATTCTGGATCCTCAAGAATCAAGAGCAGGTATGTGGCACCGGTGGCGAAAACTACTCCGCTGATGCGCAGGTCCCCGAGGCCATTTACGCGGATGCGTGCGTTTTTGGCTGATCCAAAAACTAAGTCGGGCATAAAAGAAACCCGGTTACCTCAGTGAAGAGGTAACCGGGTTTCGGCATTACTGAGAAAGCAATAAACACTTAACTTACGGCATTGTCAGTGCAGGAATATCGACATCTGCTGGGACGAGCACAACGTTAATTACGTGGATAACACCGTTACCAGCAATGACATCTTCAAATAGAACGTCGAATCCGTTGACAGTGACACCGTTTGATGTTGAGAAAAGTACGTTCTGTCCTTCAACGGTTTCGATTACGACGTCACCGTCTGCAATGTCAGCAGCCAGAACCGTGCCTGGAACAACGTGGTAGGTCAGAATTTTGACGAGAGCATCTTTGTTCTCTGGGAGCAACAGTGCGTCAAGAACGCCTGCTGGGAGCTCTGCGAAAGCCGCATTTGTTGGTGCGAACACGGTAAAGGGGCCTTCACCATTCAGTGTTTCGACCAAGCCAGCCGCATTAATTGCAGCTACCAAAGTGCTGAAATTGGCTGGGTCTTTTGAAGCAAGGTCCACGATTGTCTCGGAGAAGATTGCCCCTGTTTCATCAGCATCTTCAATAGAACCCTTTGAGAGTGCAGCACTTGACTCAGCTGTTGTTGCTTGATCAGATGAACTGCTGCATGCTGACAAAGTCAGTGCAGCTGCAACCGAAACCACCGCAATTGCGGTGCGACGCATTACTCGCATTTTTTTCTCCTTGATACGCCGGATTTTCCTGAATTTTCGTAGTGGTAACAATTGCAATTACGCCAAACCCTAACATCGTCCATCGTCAATAACCGATAGTTTATCTAAATCCCATAGGTGCTTCCAACTCGTTTATCTTCCAAGCGGAGGGTCAGTTCTCGATACCGAAAAGCCCTGAGCAGGTGTGCGGTACCGGTGACGCCAACTACTCCACTGACGCGCAGGTCCCCGATGCCCTTTACGCGGATGCGTGCGTTTTTGCCTGATACAAAACCTGAGCCAGACCTACAGGTTGCCACCGGATCCGTCCAGCATCCAGACTCGAGAAACTAAGCCAACTGAGAAGATTTTCCCTGTAAATTGATGACCATCGGTTGATGCAGGATTCCCGCATACGTTTCTACTGGACCTTCCGGGTGCCACCCCAAATACTCGAAGAATCGAACATTGGGCAGTTGAATGTGCGCGTGCATGACCAACCCACCATTAGCCGACGCTTGAGCGACCGCCTCTTGCACAAGTTCAAAACCAAGGCGAGAGCTTCGGTGCGCCTTAAGAACCGCAAGCCGATCCCCCTGCCATTGCTCGTATCCAGCGTCAAGGGGATACAAGCGGACCGCTCCCACGGTCAGCCCATTTATGACACCAACGAGGTGGGTCGTGCTCAGTTCACTATCTCGACTGTCCTCGTCCGTGTCTGTAAAGATTCCCTGCTCAACAACGAATACGTCGCGTCGTACGTCAAAATGCTCACGTCGGCGCTGGCGATTATCAACAGTCACAATTCTGGTGATGTCTCCCTGGCTTCCGCTGGGGTTGGTCAAGAATTACCCTTCAGAAAGGATTGCCGATCAGTGATTTGCAAGGGAGTGATTGAATTTTTACGCGGTTCAAGTGAGGCAAGCCCCGAGCATGCTTGGCAGCGGGCACATCCCGCTTTTGCGGTGGTGGCGTCCATCCCACGCATGGACATGTAGGCCTGCACTCGGCGATAGATGGGTTCAACGTATTCGCGTGATGGAGAAGGCCAATTTTCCATCAGCGATCCGGCGACCGGCTTAAGCGGCACCATAAACGGATAGACGCCTAGGTCAATAGCTCGCTTCGCGCCAGCTATCGTGATTTCTGGGTCTTCACCCATTCCAAGAATGACGTAGGTCGATACCTGACCTTCACCAAAGACAGCAACCGCACGTTCCCACGCAGCAAAGTACGACTCGATTCCGCTAGCAGCCTTTGCCGGGGCAACCCGTGCCAAAACCTGGGGATCAAAAGTCTCAACATGTATACCCACGGAATCGATCCCCATGTCGCCAACTTCATTGATCACATCGAGCTTTAATGGGGGCTCAAATTGAACTTCGACGGGTAGCCCACTGGCCTCTTTGACGGCCTGTCCACATTTTGCGACATAGCGAGCTCCACGATCTACCCCTCGCGAACTTCCCGTTGTCAACGTTGCATCAACAGCGCCATCAAGTTCCTTGGCAGCCACGGCAACTTCAGCGAGCATCTCCGGCGTCTTTTTGACGATTGTCCGCCCAGATTCAAGTGAGACGCCGATTCCACAAAAAGTGCATTGGTCAGCGTTACCCCAGTAGGCACATGTTTGGACGACAGTGCTCGCAAGCGAATCCAAATGCAGGAGCGCGATTTTCTCGTACGAGATCCCGTCTGCGGTTGTGAGATCGTAGAATCGCGGCCTGCGCTCCGCGCGTGCCGACGCTACGCGAAGCATTCCACGGTAAATTCCATAGCCGTCGTCTTCAGCTTTGAGCAAATAAGGGGAATCCTGCGATGTCGAATTCCCGGTTGGAGCCGTCACCGGATAGCCTTCGATCCAGAGCATTCCCGAGTCTGTCGGGCCGGCGCCACCTGTTCGACGCTCCATCTCTGCCTCGACCCTTAAACCACGGGCCTGCACGTCCATGATCAGGCTACTGATATCCCATGATCCGAGTTGGCCTGAAATAACTCGGCCATCGGCCTCGGCGGATTCATAAACCTGCGCGTAATCCATAGTGTCGAGCACTAACTCTCCCCTCGTCTGTGGTGCACGTGTGATTCCAGCCAATATCATAGGAGAAATTTCGTGTCCGAAAGTAGAAATCCAAACAATTGTTTATCCGGTGCGACGATTAATCCATATCTGTGCGGATCGCCTCAGCCTCGTCTAGCCATTCCTGGCGATTGCTCATTTCCAAGACCAGTGAAGCCTGAGATTCGCTTCTCGGGTAAACCTCAATCCGGAAAATAGGAGACCCTGTGGCCGGGTCCACATCGACCGAGCGCACTAATCGGGTCTCAGAGCTCAGATGAAGGTCAACCCACTGATGCGACATGGCGTATCCGAGGGTTCCACCGTCCGGGGTTTGGATGGGCGCCCATTTCTCGCCGGCTGCCCTAGCGCGGTCAGTGATCACCTCTGCCTCGTGATCAACGCCCTGGGCAAGCAAGACGCGGTAACGCTGGGCCAGCGCCGCATCCACTATGAGTTGGTCATCAAGATTGGTCAAGACAATTCCCTGGCTACTTGCCAAACCATGGAGCCGGGCAATTGCCGGTGTGCGGATACTCACTAGGTCATCGACGCTTTGGGCTCGCTCAGAAAGGAAATCTCCGAGCAGTCCAACGAGACGGACCGAGCGCTGATAGATGTCTGGGTCAACTTGAGCGAGTGGGTAAAGATTTCGTTCCGCTTCAGTGAATCGGATGACCAGGGCCGCCAGTGCGTCGCCATTCTCCACGCCCGCGCGGGGCACTTCATTCATTTCCATCGCCTCATTTTCCATGCGAACACCACATTTACTATAGTATGATATTTACTATAGTATGACGCCTCTGTCGGATAAAGAATGGAAAGGAAATCTACATTGATGCTTTCCACACCGGCACCTTTGGCCGTCGTTGCCTTGGGAGGAAATGCGATCACTCGTGAGGGGCAGGACGGGACATACCCCGAAATGCTAGCCAACTGCCAAGAAATGGCCGCGTCCGTGTGCGCACTGCGCGAAGCCGGTTGGCGAGTAGTGATCACACATGGAAATGGTCCACAGGTAGGAAACCTGGCCATCCAGCAGCATGCCGGATCCGCTGAAGTACCTGCACAGCCGTTATTTGCCCTGGGAGCAATGACCCAAGGGTTAATTGGGCACCTGATCCAAATGGCGCTGCTCAGTGTCCACAATCAACAACTCGGACCGGTCGTTGGAGTAGTTACTCATGTGATTGTTGACCGCCAGGACGAAGCATTCGATCGGCCTTCGAAACCAATAGGTCCTTTTTATTCACTTCAGGAGGCCCAAGCGCGTTCAGACCTCACCGGGCATCCGATTATTGAAGATTCTGGGCGCGGGTACCGCATCATCGTTCCATCACCACGCCCTCAAAGAGTTGTGGAAGGGGACGCAATATCCCGACTCTCACAAGATGGGTATCTCGTCGTCGCGGGTGGTGGCGGTGGGATCCCTGTCGTGGAAATTGATGGGACACTCGAGGGCATCGAGGCTGTTGTCGACAAAGATCGAAGTGCCGCACTACTCGCTACTTATCTGGAAGCCGACGCTCTCCTTCTCGTCACCGGTGTCGAATGCGTCCTCGCTGACTTCGGGAAACCTACCCAAAGGGAAATTCATTTGGCCGATGCGGCACAAATGCGGGAGTACTCGAGGCAGGGGCAATTTCCTGCAGGCAGCATGGGGCCCAAGGTCGAGGCTGCTCTCGACTTTGTTGACGCTACTGCTGGATTCGCCGTTATCACCGACGCCTCGTCGATGGCTTCAGCTTTAGGAGCATTAGGAACAGGCGTAACCCCTGGGACACGGATCGTTCGAGAGATCCTCGAGTTACCAAAGCAAGGAGCCCTTCAGTGACTCTCATATTTACTATCAACATGTACCCAGACACTTATCTTGATTCGGTACTTCAGATGTCGGGAACGCGAGAGATGGAGCAGTCTGAAGGAGTTCAGTGGGCTTCGGCGGCGATGAGCACGGTCGCGAATATCGAGACTCTTATTTCCCGAGGATTCCCCAGCGGCGAACTCGAGGGGGCTGGCCCCGGTGACCTTTTCATTGCCGTTGAATCCCTTGATTCCAGCAGTGGGGAACGAGCCATCGAAAACGCCCACCGGGTGATGTTTGCCGCCCGCAATGAAGCTAATCCAATGGCCGAGGCGATCCCTACTTCCCTAGATGAAGCTCTCACTCGTCAACCAAACTCAAATATCGCCATCATTTCGGTGCCAGGGGAATATGCAGCTCTCGAGGCACACAAGGCTCTGGCCAAGGGCCTCGATGTTCTTCTTTTCAGCGATGGGGTCACCCTCGAAGATGAGATCGCCCTCAAGGACCATGCCGCCGCTCGAAACCTTCTCGTAATGGGACCGGGAGCCGGGACTGCTGCCCTTGCCGGGATCGGACTGGGCTTTGCAAACGTTGTGCGCCCAGGACCTGTGGGCGTGGTCGCCGCAGCGGGTACCGGAGCCCAGGAAGTGATGGCTCTACTCCACCGCTGGGGTGTCGGTGTATCTCACGTGATCGGGCTTGGCGGTCGCGACCTCAGTGACAAAATCGACGGGCGCATGGCCCGACTTGCCATTCGTGCCTTGCGAAACGACTCGCAGACGAAGGTTATTCTTTTCGTGTCTAAACCTCCTAGTGAACGCGTTGCCAAAGAGGTCATGGCTCTGGCTGACGGCTCACCTATGGTGGCAGCTTTCATGGGTATAGATATGACCACTGCGACCCCGCCGGGTGTAACACTCGCCAACACTCTCGAGTCTGGCGTACTGCGCACCTTGGAGGTTCTCGGTGAAAAGCTTCCTGACACCTCGGCCATTGCAGGTCCAGATATCCCTTCAGCCTTGGCCAAGATTTCGGCTGATCGCACCCTAATCCGGGGCCTCTACTCCGGTGGAACCCTGTGCTACGAGGCTCTGGTTATTCTTGCCGAAACCTTTTCGTCACCGGTGTATTCCAACACACCTATTAATAAGAAACTCGGAATGCCAGCCCCTGCTGACGCCAGCATCCTGCTCGATCTCGGTGAGGAGGAGTACACGCGGGGACGACCACATCCGATGATTGACCTGGAAGCACGCATATCTTTTCTAGAAGAAGCAGGTGCGGACCCTCAGGTTGCCGTAATTCTCATGGACCTAGTCCTGGGGCATGGAGCTCACCCTGATCCAGCGGCCGTGTTCGCTCCGATCTGTCAGAAGATCATGGAAGCCGGCGGGCCCCAAATCGTCGTATACGTATTGGGAACCGATTTAGACCCCCAGCATTACACGTCGCAAGTGGCTGCCCTTGCCAATGCTGGATGCCTGGTTCCTGCAACAAACGCCCGCGCCGCCATCCTCGCAGCGCACTTAGCAGACCGTAATTTGTCTCATGAAACACTGGCGTAGTGACTTTAGACGGACGGTTAGCACTTCTTACTTATTCCACGAAACCGCGTGGTGGTGTTGTCCACTCCCTTGAATTGGCAGAGGCCTTGAACCGCCAAGGGGTAGATGTTCATCTGTTTGCCTTGGGTTCACCCGGAACTTCTTTTTTTCGACCGACCTCCGTGCCGTTCACCCTTTTTCCGGCAGTGGATCAAGCGCAGAGCCTGGATGAAAAAGTTTTCGCATCGGTTGCTTCGATGGCCGAAGGTCTAGCCGGACTCCGTGACTCGTTTGATCTCATCCATGCACAGGACTGCATTTCGGGCCGGGCTGCCGTGGCGGTGTCCAGATCCGGACCAATCATCCCCGTTATTCGCACTGTCCACCATGTCGATGACTTCACCACTCAGGCGCTTATCGATTGTCAGCGACAAGCGATCGTAGAACCGGATCGGATCCTCGTGGTCAGTCGTACTTGGCAGAGCACCCTTCAGGAGGATTACGGGGTCCACGCTGACATTGTCCCTAATGGCGTGCGACCCGAACGGTTCCCGCAGATCTCAGATGCGGAAAAGATGGCCCTACGGGCATCAGTAGGAATCACAGACGGAAGCATGATTCTTGCTGTAGGCGGAGTCGAGCCACGCAAGGGCAGTCGCGAACTCTTTCAAGCAATGGGGATACTTAAAAGTCGCGGCCACCGGGTTCACTTGGTCATACTCGGGGGCCACTCCTTCCAAGACTACGAGGAGTACCGACAGGAAGCTCTGAGTCTGTTGCCTGAGCTAGGTTTGGAACTCGGTCGTGATGTGATCACCGTGGGCACGGTTGACGAGCAAGCCCTAGGCCAATGGTTCCGTGCTGCAGATGTCCTTGCTTATCCATCCACAAAAGAAGGGTTTGGCCTCGTTGCTCTCGAGGGCCTCGCCGCAGACCTTCCGGTAGTGGCAAGCAGCATCCCGGTTTTCAAAGAATTTCTTACCGATGGGGTAAGTGCGTTGCTCCCCGAAACGGGCAATCCAGAGGCAATTTCTGGTGCGATCGAATCCATTCTATTGAGTAGCGATCTGAGGTCACGACTTATTGCGGGTGGCCAATCTGTCCTCGCTGGTTACACGTGGGAAGCATCGGCAACCCGACACTGTGACATCTATCGTGAGGTACTGGAGAAATTTGGTCGAGCACCTAACTAGTGATCGTGATCGTGGTCATGATCATGGTCGTGCCCGTGGTCATGATCATGGTCGTGCCCGGCTGGACGCAATGCAAGATCTCGCGCTCGACCTGACAGATCACTTGCAGTAACTAATTCACTGCTAATACTTACCTGTTCCAAGGCACTCAACCAGCACTGATAATAAGAGTATTCCTCGCCCGGTGTTTCCTGCTCCTCCCAAGTGGCGATCGCTGAAATTAATTCAGCGCGAAATTCTTCCCACGTGAAAGCACCTGACTCATGCAACGACATGACGAGTCCGAATGCTCGGCTCTGCCACGGCTCCTCAAAAACCAGTTCGCCATTGGACCTGGGTGGCGCTGCCGGACCATCAATGTCAAAATCAATCGTTGCAGTCATCACGCACTCACCTGAGCTACGCCCACCATGGCGTCACGGGTCACGAGAGCAGCGAGTTCAGCTTCGGATAATTCTTCAGTACCCGGGGGTCGCTGAGGTAACACGAAGAATCGCACCTCACTGCTGCTGTCCCACACGGTTATCTCCGTATCTGTGGGCAATTCCAGTCCCATCTCAGCCAACACTGTTCTCGGTTCGCGCACGACGCGTGACCGATAGGCAGGATCTTTGTACCAAGCGGGTGGAAGGCCTAGTAGCGGCCATGGGTAGCACGAACATAAAGTGCACACAACAACGTTGTGTACTTCGGCGCTGTTCTCCACTACAACGAGATGCTCACCTTGAGGTCCCTTGAACCCTAATTCTGCAATCGCACCCGTGCCGTCGTCGAGGAGTCGTTGCTTGAATTCGGGATCCGTCCAAGCTTTGGCAACAACTTGGGCTCCATTGAGTGGTCCCACATCTTTCTCGTAAGTCTTGATAAAAGTGTCCATCACCTGTGGGTCAACGAGCCCACGCTCTACCAGAAGCTGCTCAAGAGCCTCGGTCCGAAGATTCATCGGGATCCGATCACTCGATGGTTGTGCTTTACTCATGATGCAGCCTCCAAATAGTCCTCGTACAGGTCGGTATTAAGTGTGAAATTTTCTGTATTTTCTTGATATAGCTCACGCGAATCGAAACTCACCGTGTACACCCATTGGGCGTTTTCAGCGATGAAATGTGCGTGTGTATCGGGAAGAATCTGCGCCGGTTCAACGATGGCAACTGTCCCGACATGTCCTTGGGTGTACTTCTGCAGGCGCGTGTGACCTGGAGCATTCATCGTTTTTGCCCGAACTCGCTGGCCCACGCTGAACTTGCGCGGTGCATCAATTTGTCGAATCGATCCCCCCGCAGTCGGGGCGTAATCGGGTTTATTGGATTCAGGTACAGGTGGCTCGTCCACGTGACCCCCCGCGATATTCGCAGCTCTCGCCTCAACTGCTCCCGGTGCAATGATTGCACTGTCCAGCAATAAATTCTCAGCGCCGTACAGCCACCGACCGTAGTAACCATCATCGAAGTAGTGCTCTCGATCTAGTCGATTCATGGCATGCCTGAACGCGTCAAGATTTGACCCAGAAACTCTCATCGACAATAGGGCTAAGGCAAAGGCCCGCCCCTCCCATTTCTCAGGAAAAACCACCTCGTCGGGGTCAATAATCGGGGCTCGTCCCCAACCAGAATCGCCACCCATGTCGGCCACACCACTAGCCGGTTGAATTTCTATCATCAAACTCTCCTCATCTTTGGAAACCTGACGGCCCCTTAACCTCACGACTAAAGACCTGATGCCTTGTGGGTGTTGAACAACGTCCAACACCCACAAGGCCAAGCAACTACAGGGTCCAGGTGTTCATCTGGAATGCGCCCTCACTCCAAGCTGTCAAGGCGGTGTCGAGCACGTCAAGCGGGTTGAACGGGATAACCCCTGGAATGAGATCATCTTCGCCGAATCCGTAAAGCGCACCCATCGCAAAGCGACATGCGTAAATCTTCGCGCCTTCTTTCATGAGCGTCTTGAGCTGCTCATTGATTGCGAGGTGACCTGGAAATGCGGCCATCCCAACACCGGGGTAACCGCGAGTGCCTGAGGCTGCGAGAACTCCGGGTCCATAAAGGACGATACTGACTTCGAATCCTTTACGCACCAAACGCGTTGACGTCAACAAGTTGACTAACAGAACCGAACCTTCGTAGGGAACCGTGTGGATAAAAATGTATGCTTTCTGTCCAGCTTTGGCCTTAATGTCAGGGAATAGTTTTTCCTCTGCATTAAATAATGACTCTCCGTCTGCCGGTAGAGATCTGATTACGGTTTTTGGCATTACTCCTCCATCGTGTTGTGTTGTGTTGTGTTCAACTAGATCGCCGGTCCCTCCGGCGACGTCTGTTTGGCCCAGTTCTTCCTGTGGCTTCCGGGCATCGCCACCATGATCCGTCTGCGTAGTCCCCACGGCATGATCCGGTAAATCGGAATGAATACACCGGTCCAGAAGAATTCACCACTCGTGCTTGGCGCCTCAATTCCGTGATTGCGTGCAACACGCGCTTGTGCATCACGCAATAAATAAAATTGGGCATTCTCGCGCAGCCACTTCGATGGTGATTTCATCAACGCCCCAACTGCGACGCAACACCCTTTTGGGCAGCCACCGCGATCGGCTCATTGAGTGCACCTATTGGTGGTGAGTACACATTTTCCATGGTGGCCAGGTCGTACAGCGTCAATCCAGCCTTGACCGCTACTCCGAGGAAGTCAGCTCTTTCTTTGATTCCTTCTCCGCCCACCATTTGGGCTCCGATAAGGCGTAGTGTTCCTTTTTCGGCGATGAGCTTCACCCGAACTTTTTTAACTCCCGGGTAGTAACGAGCTCGCGAGATACCGTCAGCCACCGCCACCACGTGCGGCACGCCCAACGCATTCGCTGTCACTTCGCCAAGTGCAACTCCGCCGATCATCCACTTCCCGGCCACCATGCCCCAGGGGACATACACAGGGTTGTACGTTCGGGTCCCACCAGCAGCATTAGCGCCGGCCACTTTCCCCTGGGCGTACGCGTGGCTCCCGGTAAGACCTTGGAGCGGTAAACCGCCGAGACCATGGGGAATCTCGCACACATCACCGCTGGCCCATACGCCGGCCGCTGATGTCTGCATGCTTCCGTCAACGATGAGCCCGCCCGTGCTGCCAGTTTTTAATCCAGCCGCGATCGCCAACTCATTATTTGGGACCTTGTGCGTGGCCACAACAACAAGATCGCATTCGATGTCTCCCCCTGATGTGCGAACTCCGCGTACGGCGCCTGACTCATCGCCGAGAAACTCTTCCAAGGTTGTGTTCCAGTGCATGGTGACACCAAGCTCCGTCCACGACTCATGGACGAGTTCGACAATGTCTGGATCTGCCACTTCCCCGAGCGCCCATGGGTTCGGATCGATCACATGAGTTTCTATTCCCCGGTGAGCTAGAGCCGTGATCATTTCAACGCCGAGAGGACTGGCTTCCACAACGACCGCCTTTTTGACGGTGTCAAGACGTTTATCCCACTCCATTGCTTCACGGATATTCTTCACGTAATAAAGCCCATCAAGGTCCCCACCGGGCACTCCCGGGTTCGCATAGGAGAAACCCGTCGCGATGACGAGAGAGTCGTAGTGCATCGGCTGGCCAGATTCGATCTGAATAGTCTTCGAACTTGTGTCTATTGAAGTGATCTTCGTCTGGTACCGGATATCAATGCCCGCATCGACGTAAGCCTGCTTATCAGCCAGAAATAATGCTTCAAAACTTGGAATTTCTTTTCCATGTACGAAGGGAATTCCGCAGGGACTGTAGGCGACGTCTTCATTCTCGGTGAAGACGGTGACTGATGCCGAGGGGTCCACTGCTTTGGCACCACCGGCGGCTCCGAGTCCCGCGCCTCCGCCTCCGATGACGATAATATGCTGTGCCACTTATTCTCCCATCCACCAAAAAGTAAAGATCCTTAGACATACACGATAGACTACTTTTCATACACTATGTTGAATAATCCAAAAAAAATCCATAAGCCTCATTTGACGGTTTTGGGCATCAAACAGACAAGATCTAACGAAGGGAGGACCCGGTGGCGCGCACTACCACTAAGAATGAAACCGCAATAAAGCCAAAATCAGATCCGCCCCTCGAGCTCGAAGAGATCGTCAGCCTGATCGGTCCAAAAATAGCGGGATTGCGCAAGGCTCAGGGCCTATCCCTTCAGCAACTCGCTTTGACGAGCGACGTCTCGGCCGCGGCCATTCATAAGATTGAACGCAGCGGGATGGTCCCCACGGTGACAACTCTTCTGAAGTTGGCGGGTGCACTTGGGGTTCCGGTTAGTTACTTCGTTGCCGAAGATGACCCGCACCCTGAATCCGTACACCTCACCAAATCTGAATCCCGGAGACCCGTTTACACGCCACATGATGGACTCGCCCTAGGAGGCATCAGTGGGTCCTACCGCCAATTTCAAGCGGCGGCAGCAGTCGCAAGCATGTCGGCGGGAGCAAATAGTGGTGTCAAACTACTCAAGCATCCGGGGGAAGAGTTGGTCTACGTGCTGAGCGGGCGGGTTCGCTTTACCGTCGGTAATGATGAGTACGCCCTCAAAGCAGGGGATTCCTTACACTTCAGCGGAGATGTGCCGCATCACTGGGGAAATTTAGGCAAGGTGACTGCCCAGTTGATCTGGTTCGCTTTGAGGAATGGCTAGTCGTGGCGGGACAATGTCCAGATTGACAACACTTATCTCCGGTGATGTTTTCAGCGTATTAGTCACGTAGCAAACACGCTCCGCTGATGCAATGAGTTTGGCGGCGGTCTCCTCGGGGACCGGGATTCTTACACTGATCTGAATTCGGCTGAACCTGGGTCCTTCATACGTTCCCGTCACATCCACTTCAATACTTGATAGTTCAAGATCTCTTTTGCGTGCCGCATACGCAAGTGACATCACGAAGCACGATGCCACAGCGCTAAGTAGCAGGTCTGTCGGCTGAGGGCCCGTGTCCGTGCCCCCTACCCGAACAGGTTCATCGACCCGACTCTGAAAATCGCCGGCCATCACGTCAACTTGGAAGCCACCAAGCCATCGGGCGGTCACCAATCGATCTGCAGCCATGTAATCCACCTCACATATTTCATCTCCACTTAACTACTATGGATTTACATTAAAGTATACAAATGCCAGGAACGGCCGGTACTGTTTTCGCGTGGACCGCACTCGAATCCGTGAACTTTTATTTCTGTTCCTTGCCGTAGCCGCGCTCAATATCGCTGGGTGGGGGACGTACGCCTATTACTTACGTGCTGAACCGGCTAATACCGCTTACGTGGGAGTAGGGCTTGTGGCGTATTTCCTAGGGGTAAGACATGCCTTTGATGCGGACCACATCGCAGCGATTGATGACAGTGCAAGATTAATGGTCAACCAGGGACGTCGCCCGATTGGTTTAGGGTTCTACTTTGCAATTGGTCACTCGACAGTGGTCTTGCTGATGTGTGTGGGAGTGAGTGTTCTTGCCGGAACCTTCGTCTCGTCCGGCCAAATCTATCTGCAAGACGTTGGTGGCCGGATCGCCGCTCTGGTAGCAGCCATTTTTCTCTTGGTCGTCGGATTTTTAAACTTTAAGGTTCTACAACGGCTTCGAAACACCAAACGAGATCTGAAAAGCGGTGCGATCAGCCCGGCTGAGTTGGAGTCACGTCTCTCTGGTGCATCGCCTTTTGCTCGACTCCTTGGTGGTAAAACAATGAACCGGCTGCAATCAAGTTGGCAGATGTTTCCCATCGGTTTCATCTTTGGACTCGGGCTTGAGACTGCTTCAGAAGTCACGCTACTCAGCCTCTCCGCCGCGGGTGCCGCGGCAGGTGACCTACCAATTGGCGCCATTCTCGCTCTGCCCCTTTTGTTTGCGGCAGGTATGACGCTGTGTGATTCCATCGATTCGGTCACCATGGTCCATGCGTACAGTTCGGCAAGCACTACGGCCCACGACCGACTGTTTTTTAACATTCTCATGACGGGAATCACAGCGACGATCGCGACATTTGTTGGGGCGATCTACCTCTCTCAGGTTCTCGTTGATGAAGTTGGAATTCGCGTCCTAGAACCAATTGCCCAAATAAATGAGCATTTTGAGATACTGGGTTACGTCATTGTTTCCGTCTATTTTGTCGTTTGGGCGTGTGCGTTTTTGGTGTGGCGCAGATCAAAGAAACGCGCCAAGTCCAATGTTGTCGGCGAGTACCGCAGGGCCATAAGTGCACCGTATGCCAAGTCCAGTCCTGATGAGTGACCAAGCTCCGCGAGCCGGGCGCGGGAAACGCGCGCTGCTCCTTCCTGTCCGCGAGAGCATTCCTGCAAAAGAGTGTGAAGTGTTTCAATCGACTGCCCCACCGCGGCCCATCTCAGAAATGCGCGCGAAATCTCATGCGTAGCTGCGGCACGCGCGATCTCCTGGCGCATCTCCCGGTTATGACCACCAAGCATCGAGTCAACTACAAGAATCCCCGCCGCAACATCGTCACCTGCTGGCGTTAATCCAATCCCGCGGCCAATGACCGATGCGCAGGCACCGGCGAGATCACCCACTTGCAAGAAACTCGCCAGTTCTTCCTCCAATAGGTGGCCCGGTGATGAACCCAAAGTGAGATCGGGGACGTGACCCAATACGGTTGCGAGAAGTCCAGTTGCTCGATTGATATCCGGGTTCGCCGCGGGTACCCACAGATGCTCAGAGACGGGCACGATTTGATCGACCACGCACAATTCTCCATCACGCACTTCTACCGGATCGCCTAAGGAACCCAGTGGCAAAGTGTGCATTCGGGCATGGAGAGGGCCCGAAGGGACGCTAGCGATAGTGAGTGCGAATACGTGTTCGCCCACCTGGATATACATCGCCTTACGAAAGCTGGCAATGACCCGGCCCGCAGAGTTTCTTTCGAGGCCTTCGCGAACTCCCTCCCCCGCGTCAAGGGGAAGGGTCACTCCGTTCATTTTCCCTGGTTAACAAGCTCGACTAGGGCTTGCCCAAACCCTTCAAGCGGCGCCGTCGCGACGCCAGCTCCTATCTGCCCTACCCCTGACGAAAGATGAAGAATTCCTGTGGTGACCTTGGGGCTAATTCCAGTCTCAACCACTTTTCGCACATCCACGCCAAGTGGGGTGCCTCGAAAGCCCATCGTCGGCAATTTGAATCGGCTGCTTTCTGACACACATATCCTTCTCATATCTTCGGTGGCCCGGGCAGCATCAGACATCGACCCACCGAGAAAAGCCGCCACCGCTGGAGACCCTGCTGCAGCAGCCCCCCCAAGCCCAATCAACTCGAGTACCGCACTGTCACCCATGTCAAGGGCGGCATCTTCCGAGCTGAAACCCGCGTAATACAACGCATCTGCCACCGGAGGAGCCGGACAAATATGCCAACGAGGTGAATCCCCCACCTTCACGCCAAAAGTGGTTCCGTTGCGCGCCATGGTCGTGACAATCGTTGAACCAGACACTTGCTCCGCTGCGAGCATCAGTGACTTTGCCGCCGCCATAGCAATTGTCAGAAAGAAGAGGTGATTCTTGGACAAATAATGAGCGAACGCCACCGAGCCTTCATCATTTCCCAATCGGGCAATTGATGTAAGCACATCGCGGATCAAAAGATTTGTCGTCGCCTGCGTACGCATATGAACGTCGTCGCCCATTTGCACGCCCTGTGATGCTAAGGACAGGATGTCAATCGGACCACTTTCCTTGAGGATCTGTGCGATTCTCGGCTGGGCAACCTCCCGTAAGAAGATCAGCCTTTCTATCGCCGCTGGCGACTCACGCCCAAACCACGGAACATCCCCCGGACCCTGGTTGACGGGCGCGAATCCAACTGTCCCAGACTCCGCATTCTCAGCTATCCACACCGGGGTCGTAGGTCCGATAGCTGAAGCCATCGGCACGACGGTCCCATGATCATTGGCGGCAGCAAGTGCGACGGAGCCATCCGCGAGCAACCGGTCAGCTGTTTCAACATCTTGCGCCCAACCTTCCGCAACTGTTGCAGCGCGCATCGATCGCCGTACCGGATCACATACGAATTCATAAGCAATGGGTGGACCGGCATGCAGCAGGGTGCGATCGGGAAGTGTAGACAATGCATCCCGTGCGGCCGCCACTCCAATGAGCATCGGAACTCCCTTGTCAATCCTGCGAATTGCTTCGACATTCGCCTTGTCGTATTCCAGAGAATTCATCGCGTAAGAATCAGTGAGCGCCCTGAGAAGAACCGGTGAATTTCCCGAAGGGACGCGCCAGTCAACGTGAATCACCTCAGCATCTTGTTCGCGGATCGCTTCCGCGAACAATGGCAATCCAACGTTGATTACTGCCGCGTTCTCTGGCAACTTATGCAGGGTTGTTTCCATATTCGTGACTCACTTCCTTATTGTTGGACGAGTTCTCGGGCGCGGATCAGCAGATCGGATTCTGCCGATTCAATATTGTGCTGCTCAGTGCCCAAGAGTGTGCGCAGATCAAGGGTCGCCGCCAGAAGACTTTCAGCCATGGCTGTGACGGTGTCTGGGGCTGCACCTCCGATCGACTTTCGCGATTGAATCAAAGTCATTGGATCAAAGATCTCGTCCAACTCACCGGTCTCGACTTGTTTCGGATCAAACCCACCGTCTTTGAGCGCCCATGTGATGTCCTCCGCGGAAATTCCTCGATCCCCCTCCGCGGCGTGCGTAAGCGCAGTGCGAACGACACGGTGAGAAGTGAGGTAGTCCAGTCCACACGAACGCATCAGGAGATGGGCGACATCAGCGGCCTCGGTATTCGCACCGTCGATTGCCGATTTCATGCGAGCTTCATGTACCACGAGGTCACGCACCACTGAGGTCAGCAATCGTGTTACCTGACCAGCCAGGGCTAACGATCGAGGAAGTTCTCCGTAGGCATAAATGTATGTATCACTGCGAGCCGAGGGAGCCTTAGAAAGGGCAAGTTGTCCCGTCAGACGACCGATCAAAATCCCAGTTGAGCCCCTGATCACCGAAAGTGCATACGGATTACGTTTTTGGGGCATAAGCACACTGGGTCGCACCGACGAGTCCCCCAATGACAAGAAGCCGAATTCCCTGCTGGCGAAGATTTCGAGGTCTTCTGCGAGCCGATCCTGACCCAGAGTCAAAGTGGTGGCGGAAAAAAGTACGTGCAAAAATGGATCCGTCTGCCACATGGCGTCGCGGACATGCTCGATCGGTTTATTGAATCCGAGGTTATGGGCCGCGCGCACGCGGTCTCGAATAACTACCGACCCATTTGCACCACCGGATCCGGCCACGCTCGAGTTAACATGAACGTACTCAGCAAGTAATCGATTAGCGTCTCGAAGTATCGGGTCGGCAAACGACAATAAATAGTGACCGAATGTCGAGGCCTGCGCCGGTTGGAGATACGTATAGTCGGGCATTAGTGAGTGGGAGTGCTCAATACTCCGCGCGCAGATCGCCTCGATCAACCCACACGAGTCCTGTGTCAGTGCGAGCACCTGTTTGCGTACCACTAGTCGGTAGGCCGTGCGAACTGCCTCCCGTCGCGTTCGACCAGCTCGTAGTGAACCAGCGACCGGTCCTATGAGCTCGACAAGAAACTGTTCTCGACACGTCACCATCTCACCGATTGACGGGTCATAATTAATTTCTGAGCTGGATAAGGATTCGAGGTGAAGGAGACCACCGAGCAGGGTCCGTGTCTCTTCGCGCGAGATCGCTCCTGCATCAAATAAATCCAATGCATGTGCAATATCTGCGAGATTAAGTGCATTGTGCAGAATGGGAGCATCGGCAATCTCCCACGCGTACCCGGATTCAGTGAGTTCCGGGGAGATATCAAACATTTTTGGCTACCACGCTTTCACGGTTGCCCATCACGGTAAGTGATTCAATCGCCGCCGGCAATCCTCCCGTTAGCCACCACACAACAGTGTCATTGGAGGCACCGGTTATGTGAGAAATTATCTCGTAAGCCGGGACACCGTATGTCGGGTCGAGAAGAACTCCAACGCGCCAGAATGCTTCATCTCGTGCAAACGCACCATTTTCATCTAGCTCTTGATCATGGAATCCCACTGCGTCAATGATGGTGAAATTGGTCATCGATGGTGCCCCTCGTCCCAAAAGTTCTGAGGTTTGCGTTGACAAGTCAGTAATGACTCCACGCATCTCATCCACATTTCGGCTCACTGACACCCCAACAACTTTCCACATCGCTCCCAAGAAATCACTGCCCGCAAGGAACCCTGCAATCGATGCACCAGACCCAACGGGAAGCACCACGGTTACTTGATTGGGATCCGTCCCCCTCACGTTGCATTGCTCATACAGTTCAATTGCAGCTCTGGCAAAGCCCAAGCCACCTACTGCAGTAGCACCACCGCGGGGAACGGGGTACGGCCTTCGGCCTTCGGCCGCCAACTCCGCTGCCCGACGTTCGACCTGTTCATTTATTAACGAGCGGTCTTGCCCGGTGAAGTGAATCACCGCGCCAGTTGCCTGCGCCATTAATAGGAGTACGGGCCAAGCCTCCATGGGATCTCCCGCCACCTCAATTTCACAATCAAGACCGACTGCCGCTGCCGCATGTGCACAGGCTCCAATAAAATTAGACCCTGCCGCTCCACCGGTAACGACAACATTGGAGTCGCATTTGAGCGCGTCCGCCATGAGATATTCCAATGGCCTTACTTTGTTGCCGGCTAGCCCGAAACCCGTGAGATCGTCACGCTTGAGGAGAACGGGGGCAGCCGCGTCGATCTGCCACGGAGCGGCGAGGTGCAGGGGTGTCGGAAATTGACCCAGGTGAGTTCGAGGAAATCGATCAGTCGGATTCACTGGCACCCATTTCGATCAGTGACAGGCTGTGTTTCAATCAGTGACAGACAGTGGTCGATAAGGGGCCCGGTGGTGGGCTCGGTATTCATCCACTCGAGCACGATTTCCTGTGACACGTTGGCTGCTGCGGCAATCAATGCTGCAATCGATTGAATATCTTCGGTCCCATCTCTTTCAGAGAGAGCCACCTGCATCAATTCCTGCGCCTGATGTTTTCCCATCTGTGCAGACAGAGCTCGCAGAACCGACTCTGTGTTTCCCGTGCCTGAGGATTCGAGATTGCGCAGCATCTTCTCTGGATGAACGCGCAGCCCAGCAGCAAGTTCTGCCGCCACGCTAGCTGCCTTGCCTGTGCACATAGCGACCTCGGGCAACATGGCCCACTCGGCCTTCCAACTTCGGCCATCTCGTTCATGACTGGACACGACACCCTCAACGAGAACTCCAGCCGCGGCACGCGCAATCCGCGACAAGGTGTCCAGGTGCTCACTCAATTCCGGGTTTTGCTTGTGCGGCATGGTGATGCTGCCGACTGCGTGGACATCTCTTGGTTCGCTGAGCTCCCCAATTTCTGGTCGAGCCAACTCGTAGATTTCGTTGCCGATCCGAGCAAGTGATGATGCCACCGTCGCCATGGTTGTCCCGAATTCTGCGATCCTGTCTCGGGTGGCCGTCCACGACATACCGGGGTCACCCAGTCCGAGAAGTTCGCAAAATCTGCTCCGTAGTTCCAAGCCCTGATCGGGGAAAAAAGCGAGTCCGCCGGTCGACCCGGCGAGCTGCCCCACGCTCCACCGCGTCCGCGCCCCGTCGATCCGTTCAATGTGACGATTAATCTCGTCCGCCCACGTTGATACTTTGAATCCGAATGTCACCGGTGTACCCGGTTGGCCGTGGGTGCGACCAGCAATTGGAGTATCGCGGTGTTTCTTTGCCAATTCCACACACGAATCGCGTAGCTTTACAAGGTCCGCACGGATTAAGTCACCGCTATCGCGCATGATCATGCCAAACCAGGTATCTGTCAGGTCTTGAACCGTAATTCCAAAGTACACGTACTCTCTGGACGAACTATTAAGAATCTGCTGTAGTCCACGGATGAGTCCCAGGGTCGAGTGTGATGTTCGCCGGGTTTCCGAACTGATGAAATCTTCATCTAGTAATTCCACCCGTGCTTTGCTCGCGATACCCTCGAATGCGGCGTCGGGGATAATTCCTAGTTCGGCTTGGGCTTGTGCCAACGCCACGAGAATATTGAGCCAAGCCTGCAGTCGATGCTTCTGCTCAAAAATACGATCGAATTCAGGTGTACTCCATCCATGGGCATACATGGATGAAGTGGTCAAACGGTTGTCCACGCCGGGTCCCATGCACGTGCCAATTCATTGATCGCTTCACGGATGTCAGCCAAAGATGCACCCCATGGCACGATCACCCGGCCATTCTCAATTTCTATTGACTCCTCGAGGAGGCAGCACTTTGTTATTGTTGCCATTCCCGAGGATTCTTCGCGTTCCCTTGGGCAGAAGGACACCATCGGCGGGCGGTCGCCATAGAACCACTCATGTATTTGTGCGGATCGTTCACATCCGACCAAGGTCCAATCTTCGCGATCGGGACGTTGGTCTAGGTAGGAAGTGCGGGCACCAACAATTTCCGTGTCAGCGCCCCGGCAGGGAAGAAGGTAGTGCCCACTCGGAATTTTCGATCCAAACGAATCCAACGTCAATGCATCGAGGTGCGCGATTATCGGGGGTAAGTCTTCGGCCACCTCGAGGAGCCGGCACACCTGATCAAACAGTTTCGCAGGAGTCGGGGGGACTACTTCAGTGACGTTGATGTTCAGTGGTTGTGGATTGAGAATAAAACTGACGTGGGAGTACAGGCCTTCAACAACGACGGCCTTCGCTTGAGGGGCGTGATTCGCTGCGGCGCGCGCTAGATTGGACGGAACTGCCGTGTCAATGCTTGCATCGACGACGAAGGAACACTCAGTCGGATCCGCCAGGATCTCGACACTCGTCACGGGCGAAAAGAGGGGAACGGGGTCCGCTCTCTGGACCGCTGCCAGCCAGACCCCATTCGGCTCATGGACCACGATGAAGCGAGTTCGTCGGTACACCTCTCTACCGGTGAAGTATTCAATGAGGGACTCCCCGGTGAAGGAGTCTGTCGAGTGGGTCACGGAGACACCTCGGTAGGCACTGGGAACCACATTGAGCCGAGATCGAAGAAGGACTTGACCGGGGTCTGTCCTGGTTCCGCTCACCTATGCACTCCCGAGGACTGGGAAATGCCAACGGCAACCAACGCGGTATCAGCACGCAGTCCTAGACGAAGAGTTTGTAAGGGAAGTAGATCCTCAGGCGCGACGTTGCCCACATTCACTTCTGGTCCATGTGTATTGATGAACCAGGCTTGCTGATCTTTTCGAGGCGCCTCAAAAAGCACACGATCGAGCCCTGCCGCCAGCAATGCCGCGTCGATGACTTCAGTTTGTGGAGTCCCGTGGGAGTCATAAACACCAACGGTGCCACTCTCTCGTCCTTCAGCCACAATGTATTCGGCCCCAGCAACCAAGTCACCCGTGATTTCCGAATGCCATTGAGCTGGAGTGAGAAGTCGTTCGGCACTCTTGTACCCGGTTTCGGCAAATACCCGAAATGACTGCGCCGATGTGCGAATGAGTTCCCACTTTTCTTCCATGCCCATATCTGCTGCACCTCGAGAAACCTCAACCGCTGTAAATCCGGCCTGTTCCGCCCAATTGAGGCATTCACTTACACGTCCCTGCGACCAAGCGATCTCCAACAATGTGCCTCCGAGGCAGGCTGTGATCCCGTGTTCGCGCAGGAGTCCAATTTTTGACGCCAAATGCTTTTCTACATAAGCAGTTCCCCAACCGAACTTCCACACATCGGCAAACTCCGCGTACGAAGACAGGTGGCTTTCCATCGATCCGAGTGAAATTCCCTTATCCAGCACGTGTGTCAGCCCGATGGAGCGTGGCTTCTCAGGCAGAACCGGAAGGCTCAGGAAATTGTTCGACATGTGTCCTATACTACGCGTACTTTCACTTTACGACATATCTACCCGTGAATATTCTGCGCATTGTTACTACATTGGAGGACTCCATGGGCCCAAAGGACACTGCCCGAGCACAACTTGATGACGTTGCAGCAGCTGTGGCAGGTAATAGCGCCATTGCGGCCAAGCGCGAAATAGGTCTCGTCAGCGAGGCCTTAGGGTCGTCGGGTTTCGTCGAGGGTCCCGGGGATGACGGCGCGGCCATTGCGATTGGTCACACACTAGGAATCGTATGCGGAGAAGCAATGTGGCCACCATTTGTCGCGGCAGACCCTCGCGGGGCTGGAATAGCCGCAATTCTTGCCAACGTAAACGACGTTGCTGCGATGGGTGGCCTGCCCTTGGCAATTGTTGACACCATAGCTGCGGATGAAGCCACAGCGCGTGAAATTCTCAGTGGTCTCGCCTATGCCTCATCCTTGTACCGAGTCCCCATTGTTGGCGGACACCTCACGCTCACAGATGGGCCGCCCAGCTTGTCTGCATTTGCGCTCGGCCACACTGACAATCTTTTATCGACCACGAATGTTATGGCAGGTCAAGATCTTGTCGTGGCCGCGTGCATTGAAGGATCAATGCATCCAAAATTCCCGTTCTTTGCTTCTTTTACTGAACGAGGCGACAGTCTCGGTGATGACGTGCGTCTTCTGGCACAAATTGCCAAAGACGGCATTGCTGTCGCCGCCAAGGACATCAGCATGGCCGGACTTATCGGCTCACTGGCCATGCTCTTGGAGTGGGGGTCTTTCGGTGCAGAGCTCAACCTCGACGTGCTCCCAAGGCCTGAAGGCGTCTCGCTGGCTGACTGGTGCAACTGTTTCCCATGCTTTGGGTTCATCATGTGCTGTGAACCATCCAGAACTAATGAATGCGTCGAAGTTTTCACTCGCACCGGTCTCGCAGCTGCCAAAGTTGGGTCCATAAATGGCTCAGGCAGCATCGAGATCCTCGCTGGCGGAGAACGCCGAGAGGTAATGAATTTGCTTGAAGAGACGGTTACCGGCCTAGTTCGATCACCGAGTAACAGCTCAGCAGTTCCCGTGAAAAACACCTAGTTTTTTTATTTCTTGGCGCAAATATAACGAACTGGCTGACTTCGGGGTCCGAAATGTGTACTTTTGTGTATACACCAAGTCGTATAATGAATGTGCGGCTTACAATCATTGGAGATGAGAATGCCCCCTATTACGATGGTATTCATACTTACAGGACTTGCAGTCTTCACGCAAGCGATGTTCTTTCTTGGCATAGGAGCAAGCGCTGAGGAAGGTAAAAAGAGCCCGATTATCCCAGTTGGATACATTTCTGTACTAGCAGGAATTGTCAACCTGGTCGTCGGTGTTTACATTACCGTGGTCAGGCCGATAGAAGATGATCCTTCACTACTGCTCGCTGGCCTTATCGGATTCTACGGTTTGTTCTTCATTGCCTTAGGTCTCGCGGAAATTCTGGGCCTTGACCTTCGGGTTATTGGCAACCTAGCTATTCCAACCGCGATCCTTCCGCTGTTTTGGATTAACTTCTTCTCAGGAAGCACAACCTTTACGTTGATCCTTATCTGGTGGACCATCGCGTTCCTCTCCATTACATTGACCACGTACGGGAAGCTGCAAGCACGGGCCTTGGGAGTCATCTTGATGCTCACCGCGGTCTTCACCTTCTTCCTCGTTCCAGTGTTCTTCGTCATGGGTTGGAACCTGCCTTAATCGCTGACGCCTCCGACTGTTCGCTCTCTTATTTGATGGCACAGTCTTATCTGATAGCACAGTCGGAGGCGCTTCAGCTCATTGTTTCGCTGTAGCTTGGATCAATTACCCGTAATTTGTTAGGGTGATGGAAACGAGGATGCGGCTCACCCCGAAACATTGATCCAGATAAATGAAACCCGGTTACCTCAGTGAAGAGGTAACCGGGTTTCGGTACAAATCAGTTAACTATAAGAACCGAACTTAAATGACCGAACTTACGGCATTGTCAGCGCAGCAACATCGACATCTGCTGGGACGAGCACAGCGTCGATTACGTGGATAACACCGTTACTTGCAAGAACATCGGCGGTAACAACGTTGGCTCCGTTAACAGTGACACCGTTTGCTGTCGAGAGAGTTACGTTCTGTCCTTCAACGGTTGCGACGTCACCGTCTGCAATGTCAGCAGCCAGAACCGTGCCTGGAACAACGTGGTAGGTCAGAATCTTGACGAGAGCATCTTTGTTCTCTGGGAGCAACAGTGCGTCAAGAACGCCTGCTGGGAGCGCTGCGAAAGCCGCATTTGTTGGTGCGAACACGGTGAAGGGACCTTCGCCACTAAGTGTTTCGACTAGACCAGCCGCACTGACTGCAGCTACCAAAGTGCTGAAATCTGGGTTTGATGAAGCAACGTCAACAATTGTCCCGACGCTGGCCTCTCCGACCATTTCATCAGCCTCTTCGATAGCAGACTCTTCAACCGCAGCGCTTGACTCAGTTGTTGCTTCCTCTGATGAACTGCTGCATGCTGACAAAGTCAGTGCTGCTGCAACGGCTACTACCGCAATTGCGGTGCGACGCATAACTCGCATTTATTTCTCCTTGATATTTGGGATTTTTCTGAATTTTCATGGTAAGTAACAAATGCAATTACGGCAAACGCAAACATCGCCAAACACCAAAAGTTAACCAAAATGCCATGATTTGGGCCCTTTTCGCGGGTGTTTTCGAGGAAAAACGTGACATAAAATACAAGGTGCCGATCGGCCTATTTCCTCCAACGTACCTAGGAAGTAACGCCCGTATAAATGAGCACTGAACCAAAGATGAAGAACAGGACTGCTGCGCCGATCTTGATGACCTTTTCCGGCAATGCCTTTCCCAGCAGTACGCCAACGCCAATTGCAAGGACATCAGCGGCGACCATCCCTAAAGTTGAACCAACCCAGGTACCGAACCAACCTTCAGTGGTGGCAAGGGTGACAGTTGCGAGCATCGTCTTGTCACCAAGTTCAGCTAGGAAGAAGGCGATCGCGACAGCAAAGAATGCGGGTCGGTTTGAGCGGGACGCTTTTGATTCCTCGTCTTCGCTGAGCTTGTCACCGCGCAAGGTCCATAGGCCAAAGAAAACAAAAGCTAATCCAGCTGCGATGTTGATTGGACCTACCGGCAGGGCAAGCCCAATGACGTTACCCACAGCAACGGAGAACAAATGAACAACGGCTGTCGCCACAGTTATCGCAGCGACCACGGTCCAAAACTTGTAGCGGGTTGCAAAGGTCATCGCCATGAGTTGTGACTTATCACCCAGTTCGGCGACGAAAATAACGGCGAAACTAAGTAGGAAAGCGTCCATCTATTTACGACCCTTCCCTTAGCCACGAATTAGCTGAAGTCGACTGTACAGAGCCCACAGTCGGACATTAGTAAGGTGCCTGC
Source organism: Actinomycetota bacterium (assembly GCA_947499275.1). GTDB lineage: Bacteria > Actinomycetota > Actinomycetes > S36-B12 > S36-B12 > UBA4592. The sequence goes on from CANMNM010000001.1 coordinate 25,482, forward strand.
GATCGCCTTGCTTCCCATCTTTGGTTATTCCCTGACCGAAATACCCCACTGATGAGACGCCCAGTAATGTTGGACTCGTTCTCGAGCTCGCTCAGAACGAGCCTCTGTAGCTCAGTGGTAGAGCAACCGCCTTGTAAGCGGTAGGTCGTCAGTTCAATCCTGACCGGAGGCCCTGGGAGCAAATGCATGTGGACATTGCTAGATATGCTCGTTAAGTGGCGGTAGACCGACTCTATTCAGACCTTCTCCCCGGAGAAAACTTCAGTGGCGCACTGAGAATGCGGCCGGACGGCATCGGCTCGTATAAGCACATTGCTCGCGTTGCAATCGCCGCAACAATTGCATGGCTTATCGCAACCAATCTTTCCCAGAGCACACTCGGCATTTTCGCGCCAATTACGACCCTACTTGTTGTCCAAGCCTCGCCATGGTCCACTTTAGGAATTTCGGCACAGCGCATTGTAGGAACCGGCCTTGGTGTCTTAGGTGCGTCAATTTGGGTAAATCTGCTGGGACTTTCATGGTGGACATTCGGGGTTGGTGTTCTCATCTCGCTCATCATTGCGCGGCTGTTGCCATTTTCCGTGGGCGGCCAGATCCAAATTCCCATTGCGGTGATCTTTGTTCTCGCAATTGGGCCGAATTCAATGGAGCAGGATTTGTGGCGGGTTCTTGACGTTGGCATCGGCGGTGTTGTCGGGATTGCGGCCGTACTGATCTGGCCAGCAAAACCACCCGTAGCATTATTTCTCAACTCCATGGCCAAGTACCGGGATGAAATCTATGGGGTACTCAAGGCAATCGGTAATGAATCGGGAACCGATCTGCATGGCCGGGTTCACGACTACATTCCCCAAGCCCGCAATCTGCGTGACGGGGGTTTGCAGGCGCGTGAGCAACTGACCCAGGTTTCACAGGGCACACGAGTCAATTTGCGTGCTGGAAATATTCGCACCCAGCTTCCGCAATTTGCATTGTCACTGCGCCGTCTGTTGGGATTTGCAATTCAAGTGCGTGGACTCGCCGGTGTGGCCGATGCACTTTATGACCGACGGTTGCCTGTGGCACTCACACCCGAGCATTTGAATGAACTCATCAACTCGCTATTGGAGCAAGCCCACACCGTTATGGGCGGTCCGGGTGAGCCAATCGTGCTTTCTGGGGATGCGGGTGCAGTAGACACAAGTGATTTAGCAGGAATGATACGAGATACTGCTGCGAATTTCGTCGCTGAGTTTGGCGCTGTCCCTTCTTTGTTGGAGGCTATCGCCATGCTCGGTCGATTCGATTATTTGCGATCGCAGGTGCAGGCCTATGGATCGGGTGCTCATATTTTCGACGAAGATCTGTGAGTCACCAAAAGCAATGCATTTCCAATCCGAGACCAACCGGTGGTGAGAACTTACTTGTAATTGCGTGCGCGGAACATGTCCTGCAAAACAACCGATGCGGCGACGGAAGCATTTAACGATTCATTGCCCTTTGCCATTGGGATGTTGACCAACCAGTCGCAGCTCTCCTTGACCAGACGGGACAGACCGGCCCCCTCGGCGCCAATCACAATCACTACCGGGTCTCTCCACGTGTCGGCCTTGATTTCTTGCAGCGGTGTTGCGCCCTCGGCTGCAAGTCCGATCACGGTGAAACCAACCTTTTGAAGTGAGATCAGTGAGCGATTTAGGTTGGTGACTTGGGCAACCTTGATTCTTGTGAGCGCTCCAGCCGAAGACTTCCAAGCCGTCGCGGTCACACCAACACTGCGTCGCTCGGGGAGCAAGATTGCTTCGGCGCCAAATGCTGCGGCCGATCGAGAGATCGCTCCCAGGTTACGTGGGTCGGTGAGACCATCACAGGCAATAATGCAACGTGAGGATTCAATAGATTTAAGGTCCGCGTACTTGTATTCGGGGACAGTGAGAACAAGTCCTTGGTGCACACCGCCGTCACTCATGCGATCCAATTCTGCGCGCGGGACTTCCATGAGCGGGATCCCCAAAGACACGGCAGTTTTCATAGCCTCGCGCCATCGGTCATCGGTATCTGCTTTTGACTGAACATAGAGAGCATTTGCGGGAACTTTCGCACGCAAAGCCTCAACGACGGAGTTGCGTCCCATGAGCAGACTGGCGACCCGGGCCTTAGTTCGCTCAACCCTGCGGCCACCACTTCCCTCAGGATTAGTTGCAGCGCGCCGTTCAGCCGCCTTCTTTTGCTTGGCCTTGGGGTGATGCGGGCGATCAACCGCTTTGGGTGTTGGTCCTCGACCACCGAGTTTGTCTTTGCGGTTTCCGCCAGAGCCCGTGCTTGCACCCTTCTTGGACCCTGGGGTGCGCATTGCACCGCGACGTTGGGAGTTACCAGCCATTAGTTCGATTCCTTAGATTGCGGGGCGCGAATACTAAATCGCACACCCTCTTTTGTGTCTTCAAGAGCGATGCCAATTCGATCCAGTTCATTACGAATCGCATCTGCTGCTTCAAAGTCTTTACGTGCGCGAGCATCGGCTCGTTGATCAATTGCCACCTGCACCAGTTGCCCGATAATTTCTTGGTTCCCTGACTGCTCTTGCTTCCATTGCGAATCTAGGGGGTTCATGCCCAGCACGTCGAGCATACTTACAACAGAGATCAGATCCCCTCTGACCGCTTCGGCACTGCCATCTGCACTGCCCTCGGCAAGCTTGGTATTTGCCGCTCGGACAACCTCATGAATTACTGCGATGGCATTGGGGACACCAAAGTCGTTGTTCATTTCAATGTCAAACTTCTCGGCGCGCGCAGTGCCGTCAACGTCAACTTCAGAAATATTCAGCGCTTCCATCGCTCGGGTAATAAATCCACGAATTCTTTCAAAACCAATTCCTGCTTCTTGAACCGCTGAGTCGGAAAACTCCAACATGGAGCGGTAATGCGAGCCTGCCAAGTAGTAACGCAGGTGAAGTGCCGGAATGCGAGTGAGTACTTCACTCACTAACAGTGAATTGCCAAGTGACTTGCTCATTTTTTCACCGGCGGTCGTCACCCAAGCGTTATGCATCCAGTACTGGGCGAACGGATCGCCTGCCGCTTTTGATTGTGCAATCTCGTTTTCGTGGTGCGGGAAAATCAAATCAATCCCGCCCCCGTGAATATCAAATGACGTGCCTAAATATTTACGAGCCATTGCTGAACATTCGATGTGCCAACCGGGACGACCAGGACCCCACGGCGTGTCCCAGTGTGGTTCATCTGGTTTTGCCGCTTTCCACATTGCAAAATCGCGTGGATCACGTTTACCGAGCGCAACCGCGTCATTGGCGGCTAACATGTCATCAATTTTTTGGCCGCTTAAAGATCCGTAGGAAGGATCCGAACGAACATCGAAGTAAACATCACCTGCTTGAGCGTATCCGTGATTCGCATCAATGATCTCCTGCATCATGTCGATCATTTCGGGGATGTGACCGGTTGCGCGTGGCTCAGCCGTTGGCGGAAGACACCCGAGTGCGTCGTATGCGGCCGTGAATGCGCGTTCGTTTTTAAAGGCAACAACCCAATAAGGAACGTCATCGTGCCCAGCATTATGAATAATTTTGTCGTCAATGTCGGTCACGTTGCGGACGAATGTGACGCTATAGCCAGCGGCGGTAAGCCAACGCCGGACAACGTCAAAAGCAATTCCACTGCGAATATGACCAACATGCGGCGGGGCCTGAACCGTGGCCCCACACAGATATATGCCGACCTTGCCACTCTCAAGGGGCACAAAATCCCGCAGGGAGCGCGTTGACGTGTCATAAATCCGTAAAGTCACTGTGCAAACATTACTAGTGCGCAGATTTGGGCTTGTAAACGCTTATTTTCCTATGACGCTGGCAACCGCAATTGCCGCGATTCCCTCACCACGGCCGGTGAGCCCAAGGCCATCGGTCGTGGTTCCCGAGACTCGAACGGGCGCACCGATGGCGGCGCTGAGGACGTCCTCGGCCTCTTGCCTTCGAGTTCCCACTTTTGGTGAGTTGCCAATTACTTGGACGCAGACGTTCACAATTGAGAATTGATGCCCGTTAACCAACTGAGCAACATGGGACACCAGACTCACACCGGAAGCGTCGGCCCATTGCGGATCCCCCGTTCCAAAAACTGCGCCAAGATCCCCAAGCCCCGCTGCCGATAAAAGCGCGTCGCAAATTGCGTGAGATGCGACGTCAGCGTCCGAGTGACCGTCGAGTCCTGGCTCACCGGGCCAAAGCAGACCGGCAATCCACAATGGTCGACCGGGAGCGAACGCATGCACGTCCGTGCCAATACCTACGAACGGGTATTTAGGTGATGACACCGCTTGCCCTTCTTTTGGCAATAATTGTTTCAGCGATTGCAAGATCAAATGGCCGAGTTATTTTCATTGCTTCAATATGGCCTTCAATCACTTTCACAGTGATTCCCATCGCTTCGACGAGTCCAGCGTCATCAGTAAATATGCCTTGGGATTCATCGAGTTGCGCGTGAGCCCGCTGCAATAGTTCACGATCAAATCCTTGTGGGGTTTGAATTGCACGCAGCGAATTACGATCAATTGTTGAAAGTACGTCACCATCACTATTGACTTCTTTGATGGTGTCTGTTACTGCCAACCCAGGAACCACCGCCGGATTTCCCGCTCGAACCGCGGCAACAATGGCAGTTACCAATTCAACGGGGACCAGCGGACGAGCCGCATCATGAACGAGCACCACGTCAACATCTGCAGGTAGTGCGATGAGCGCCCGGGCAACGGATTCCTGCCGAGTATCACCACCGGCAACCACACTGACTTTGTCAGAAAAACTTTGCTGGGCAAGAAGTGCGCTCACAGATTCAACGTCACCGGGCGGGGCGGCCACAACAACAAGATCAACACTTCGCGCGGACGCCAGCACACTGACTGCATAGATGAGAATGGGAACACCGGAAATCTCGCGTAAGGCTTTGGGCTCTCCCGGACCAAGTCGTTCACCTCGACCAGCCGCCGGAACAAGTGCCGCGGTGCGATTCACTTTCCCAACTCTCTTAGGAAGCTAAGACCTCATCAAGTATTTCTTCAGCCTTTACTTCATTGGTTTTTTCAGCCAATGCAAGTTCGCTCACCAGGATCTGGCGGGCTTTAGCCAACATGCGCTTCTCGCCTGCGGAAAGTCCACGATCCTGCTCGCGACGCCACAGGTCACGAACCACTTCAGCTACCTTGATGACATCACCTGATGAAAGTTTTTCGAGATTGGCCTTGTAGCGACGGCTCCAGTTTGTGGGTTCCTCGGTGTATGGCTGTCGAAGCACGCTGAACACTCGATCCAGTCCTGCTGCGTCAACAACGTCACGAACACCAACTAAGTCGACATTGTCTGAGGGGACTCGAACAGTGAGATCCCCTTGGGCTACGCGGAGTACCAAGTACTCGCGATCCTCACCCTTGATTGTCCGCATTTCGACCGCTTCGATGAGTGCGGCCCCGTGATGGGGATAAACGACAGTTTCGCCGACCTTAAAAGCCATATGGATGAGCCCCTTTCAGAGAGCCCAACTTTACCACGGTGACTTCAGCCCGCCTTCGGCAGTGAGAGGCTCCCCTAAGTGCATGAGGGAATCCCCAGCGCGAATGGAGCGCGCCTAGGCCATCCTTGTATCCTGACGCTGTGAAGCGACCCGTCGAGATTTACCGCCCAGCCAGACTCCGACCCATTTATGTGGCGGCTGCCGGACTCACCCTGCTTTCGCTGTCCCTCACGGGCTGCTACAACGGCCAACAGGCCACCACCAATGTGCAAGCAACCCAGCCTTCGGGGAACGGGAATACCCTGCGTGCTGGGCAAATGACGGTTGATAATGCAACCCTCGTCCAAGACGAAGCAGGCAATGCCACGATCCTCATGCGAATCACCAATCAAGGCCTCGAATCTGACATATTGATCGCTGCCGCGGTGGGTGACCAGCCCGCAACGATCACCCCTGGGCAAGTTGAGATTGCACCGGGTGAGTCAATTTCATTTGCCTGGGATGCTACGCATTTTGTGAATCTCCCAGGACTCAACGCAACGATGAGTTCCTACGTTCCATTGGGGCTTCAGTTTGCCACTGCCGGCATTGCCGAGAGTGACATCTTGGTTGTTCCACCAACCGGCATCTATGCCGGCATCCTGCCCCAGTAACGGAACCTACTTAAACGTACGAGGCAACAATCACGGTCAAAATAGGCGCAATAATCAGTGCCGGCAGTAAATCAGCAACGGCAACGGACTTGATTCGCAGGATCCTCAGGCCCACCCCGATCAATAGCACTCCGCCGGTTGCAGTGATCGAGGCAATCATTGCGCTCGACAGGAATGGTCCAACAAATACAGCAAGGATTGTGAAAAATCCTTGAACAACGCCTACAGAGATCGCCGCGGCCATTACCCCCCAGCCGAATGTGGCTGCGAAAGCAATTGATGTGAAACCATCAAGGGAAGCCTTAAGGGCCAACTGGTCAATTCCGGTGCCGAGTCCGTCCGAGAGAGCGCCGAGAATCGCAAGTGGCCCGATACAGAAAATCAAACTCGCGTCGACGAAACCTTCAATGAATCGAGCCCGGCCTACCGACCTTTCACCCCGTGAAAATTTAGTCTGAAACCATCCACCAACAGATTCAAGGCGAGATTCAATGCGAAGAAATGAGCCGAGAATTCCACCAATGATTAATGAGGCCAAAACAATAAGCAGCGTGGCAGAGCCGCCAACTTCATCTATCCAATCTTGGTCCCTCAGCGCGTAAATATTCAGCGCAGCAATGACAAAAACCACCATGCCGAGGGCGTCCGTGACGACATCACGGGTTCGTTCAGGAAGTCGGTGACCCAAACCAACACCGATGAGTGATCCAATAACAATTGCAACAATATTGATGACGGTGCCAAGACCTACCACAGGAGAATCACAAATTAAAGGTTATCAAACTAGATATCGAACTTGTATCCCAATCCGCGAACGGTATGAATGTGACTCGGATGTGAGGGATCTACCTCGATTTTTGCTCGTAAACGTTTGATATGAACGTCAAGTGTCTTGGTGTCACCGACGTAATCTGCTCCCCAGACGCGATCAATGAGCTGGTTACGAGTGAGTACTCTGCCCGAATTTCGCACTAGGAATTCCAGGAGGTCAAATTCCTTGAGAGGCATAGTGACATGCTCTCCGCGAACAGAGACAACATGACGCTCAATGTCTATGAGTACCGTTCCAGCTTCGATCGTTGGCGGCAGCAGTTCATCTTGTTCGCCGTTGCGGCGCAGAACGGCGCGCACTCGTGCCAAAAGTTCACGTGATGAAAAAGGTTTGGTTACATAGTCGTCAGCACCAAGTTCCAAACCAACAACTTTGTCAACTTCACCATCTTTTGCCGTCAGCATAATGATGGGAACAGTTGATTTGCCGCGAATGATTCGGCACACTTCGGTACCAGAAATCCCGGGGAGCATTAAGTCAAGGAGTACCAAATCTGGTCCGTGCTTGTCGAACTCTGCAACTGCAGCATTTCCATCTGCGGCGATAAAGACTTCGTAACCTTCACGGCGCAACATGAAAGACAGTGCGTCCGAGAATGAGTCTTCGTCTTCAACAATAAGTACTCGCGTCACGAAATTTTACCTCTCACCACGGAAAGAGTATCGACCGTGAACTCATGTGAATCACGTGAGTCGTCAAGCATCGGGTTGTAGGAAGGAATTCGCAGGGTAAATGTTGAGCCTGTTCCCACTTCAGACCACACAACAACTTCACCTCCATGGTTTTGGCAAACATGTTTCACGATGGCCAAGCCAAGACCGGTTCCACCCGTACCGCGTGAGCGAGCGGGGTCAACCCGGTAGAAGCGTTCAAATATTCGGTCCAAGTCATGTGCGGGAATACCAATGCCGGCGTCTTTCACCGAGATTTCTACAATCCCATCAACTTCGCGCGCGGTTACTGAAACACGCGTGTTTTCCGTCGAGTAATTGATTGCATTTGTCAGCAAATTGCGCAGGGCTGTAAGGAGTTGACCCCGATCCCCCAAAATCACGGACTCCTGGGGGTCGCCCCGAATAATCTCAACACCCATTCCACCAGCAAGAGTTTTGACCTCCTCGATCGACCGATTGATCAATTGATCAGTCTCAACCAACTCAGCGCGGTTCATCGGGTCATCACTTTGAAGCCGCGAAAGATCAATAACGTCTTGGATCAGGTTCCCGAGTCGCTTTGCCTCCACTTGCATTTTCTCCGCGAAGTGTTCAACCTGCTCCTTGTCATCCGCAGAAGACAACACCGCTTCAGCGAGGAGTGAGAGTGCACCAACGGGAGTTTTCAATTCGTGGCTGACGTTGGCAACAAAATCACGTCGTACAGCATCGACTCGACGCTCTTCAGCCAAGTCGTCAATCAACACCAAGATGGCTCCCGAGTTGAGAGGAGCAACCCGAACCTTTACTTCGAGTAATTCACGACCCAGTGGAGGGCGGCGTACACGTAGAACCTGCTCGCGAGCTGAGCCGTCATCGGCGACCTGTGAAACTATTTCGGCAATATCGGGGACCGCGACCGAGCTGCGGTTCACAATTCCTAAGGTGAGCGCCCGGGAACTGGCCCGAAGTACGGTGCCGTCAGGGGCCACCACGAGAGAAGCTGAGGGAATGATCGACAGAAGTCGCACAATTTCCTCTGAGACCGCGGGGTAGATCGCCGCCGAGCGTGGGGAGTTTTCCCCCGGCTCACCTCGTTGTTTTAACGCCACGACCCTTACCATAGGGCTCTGGGAGAACACTATTTCCAAAAAGTGGCCAGACACGTGAGAGTTAGGCCAAGGTTTCACCAACTGAACCTGGAATTTACCTGCCGTTTGCTTGCCGGTCACTTACCGTGTTCGCGCATCTCAACAATGGGCGTAGGGTTAGAGCCCTGAGAGGAAGTGGGGCGAGTATGCGTAAGGCCTATGACGAGCAGGTTGAAATGATAACTGCCGACCTGGTCGAAGTAACGCGACTTGTCGGTTCAGCGATGAACAGGGCAACCCAAGCACTGCTTGATGCTGACCTTCAATTGGCTGAGGCTGTTATTGATTTTGATGCCAAAGTTGACATATTGACTTCCGGCATTGACGAGAGGTGCTTTGAACTCATTGCACAGCAACCCGGCGTTGCCGACCTTCGAGTGCTTCTCGGCGCTATGCGCATCTCCAGTTCCCTTGAACGTATGGGCGATCTCGCCGAGCACGTTGCCAAGCAGGCCCGAATGCGTCACCCAAGGGTTGCCGCACCTCAAGCAGTTCGCGCAACATTTGCCGAGATGGGTGGTCTTGCTGAGGCCATTGTTTCAAAGACCGGATCAGTTATTGCCACAAAAGATGTCAGTCTTTGTGTTGATATAGCCCGCCACGATGAAGAGATGGATCGCCTCCATCGGGAACTTTTCACCATCGTTCTCTCACCTGCGTGGAAGTACGGCGTTGAAGAAGCGATCGATGTGACTTTGCTTTCTCGCTTCTACGAGCGTTATGCAGATCATGCCGTTTCCGTGTCAAAGCGCGTGGTAACCATCGTTACCGGCGAACCCTACGTCGCCGTTTCGCTCACGAATTAGGTTCTTGTAAATGCGCGTTGCACTGCTCTCCATCCACACGTCACCTCTTGATCAGCCGGGTACCGGTGACGCGGGTGGCATGAATGTTTACATTGTGGAGACCGCAAAGCGCTTAGCTCAAAGTGGGATTGAAATTGACATTTTTACTCGGGCAACTGCCTCACGATTGGTTCCATCAGTTGAACTAGTGCCCGGTGTGAAGGTGATTCACATTACTGCGGGTCCCTTTGAAGGGCTCCTCAAAAACGATCTTCCCGGTCAGTTGTGTGCTGTTACGGCTGGAGTACTTCGCACGGAAGCCGCGCAACCTGAGGGCTATTACGACCTCATCCACTCCCACTATTGGCTCTCAGGCCAAGTTGGGTGGCTCGCCTCCGAACGATGGCGCGTGCCACTGCTTCACACAATGCACACAATGGGCCGTGTGAAAAACTTGGGACTCGCAGCTGGCGAAAAGGCCGAGCCAGAAATGCGGATTATTGGTGAACAGCAGGTTGTCGATGTAGCTCAACGCCTGATTGCAAACACCGAACTTGAAGCGAACGAACTCACTGAATATTACAGCGCAGATCCAGCAAAAATCGATGTCGTGAATCCTGGTGTTGACCTGGAACTTTTTTCTCCCGGATCACAATCGGACGCTCGCAAGGAACTCGGTATCCCACTCGATGCCAGCATGTTGCTTTTTGTTGGACGAATTCAACCATTAAAAGCTCCCGACATTTTGATTCGAGCTGCAGCAGAACTCGTTGCTATGCGGCCTGAATTGCGCAGTTCCCTTGTTGTCGTGATTTGCGGTGGCATGTCCGGTTCCGGGATGGACCACCCCGAAGCCCTACGAGACCTCGCTAACGAACTGGGGATCCTTGAATTAATTCGATTCGAACCACCGAGCAGCCGGGAGAAACTTGTTTCTTGGTATCGCGCGGCTGATCTCACCGTTATTCCGTCGTACTCTGAATCATTTGGCCTCGTCGCAGTCGAATCCCAAGCGTGCGGCACCCCCGTTGTCGCATCTGCCGTTGGCGGTTTGAAAACTGCAGTGGCCGACAACGTCAGCGGCCGGCTCATCGATGGCCACAACCCGATCGCTTACTCACATGTCATTAACCAACTACTAACGAATCCGTTGGCTCGCGAGGAACTCAGCAAAGGGGCCCGGGTGCACGCCGCGGCTTTTGGCTGGGAAAACACGACTGCGGGCTTAATCGATTCCTATAACCGGGCACTAAGTAACTCACGGGTTTCCCTGTGAATGTAACCAATGAAATTGAAAAGTTTCTCACTGACTCGAACCTCTCATTCACTCGCAGTGAAGATATCTTCGTCGTCACTATCCCAGGAACTCATAAGTTGAGCACTACTTGTTCCATGAGTGTTGGAACATCTGCCCTCACTTTGAATGCATTCGTCTCGCGAAAGCCTGATGAAAATCACGAAGAGGTTTATCGCTGGTTACTCGAGCGAAACCTAAGAATGTACGGGGTTTATTTTGCAGTCGACAATCTCGGCGACATTTACCTCGCCGGCAGAGTCCCACTGCGCTGCGTTGATGAAGCCGAACTCGATCGACTAATCGGTTGTGTATCGCAATACTCCGATGGTGCGTTTAACACGATACTTGAACTGGGATTTGCCACCGCAATCAGAAAAGAATGGCAGTGGCGCGTAAGTCGTGGCGAATCTACCGAAAATCTAGATGCATTCGCCCACCTCATTGAACCGGAAGCGTGAACCGGCAAGATATGCGCATGAGTGAAACTTCGTACACGTTGATTCTTTTGCGTCATGGTGAGTCCGAATGGAATGCCAAGAATCTATTCACCGGATGGGTTGACGTTGACCTCAATGACAAAGGTCGCGCGGAGGCGCAAAAGGGAGGCGAACTCCTGGCCGAAGCCGGGCTTTACCCTGACGTTGTAATCACGTCCGTTCTCCAGCGGGCGATCAAGACCTCACAAATTGCGCTCGAAGCATGTGGGCGGTTGTGGATTCCGGTAGTGCGCAACTGGCGGCTCAATGAGCGTCACTACGGCGCTCTCCAGGGAAAAGATAAGGCGCAAACACTGGCTGAGTTCGGTGAAGAGCAGTTCCTGTTGTGGCGCCGTTCATATGACACTCCGCCACCACCCATAGATCCCGGCAGTGAGTTCGCGCAAAATTCCGACCCCCGCTATGCCACACTCCCGCCGGGAGCTGTGCCTAGCACCGAATGCTTAGCCGACGTTGTGGATCGCCTTATTCCTTTTTGGGAAGATGTGATTGTTGCCGAACATCTTCGCCGCGATGAAACAGTTCTGGTTGTTGCCCACGGTAATTCACTGCGCGCATTGGTTAAGCACCTCGATGAAATTTCTGATGAAGATATTGCGGCCGTGAACATCCCAACGGGAATTCCCTTGGTGTACAAACTCGATCAAAACCTGAGGCCGATTGTTCCCGGTGGTGAATACCTCGACCCGGCTGCGGCGATCAAAGCTGCGGCGGCAGTCGCTGCTCAAGGAAATAAGAAGTAGCGATCAAACTATTGCTCATTTTTTGAATTCTCATTCGTCTGTGGCTTTTTCTTGCGAGTGATTCCTCGCGTAACTCGACTTCCATGATGCTTGACCTTGTGCATGCTGCGTCTGGCCCAGGCAAATTCAGTCCCCAGAATTGCCAGACCGATAAGAATCACGACTATCCCGGGCCCGGGCAGAACAAGAAGTGCCACCCCCGTTATTAATGTGACCGCTCCAACGGAAGCGGCCAGGATTTTCCTGATAGGAGTCGGCATCGACGCCCAAGAGTCGGTCCAACGCTGAGCCCATTGAGGATTTGGCACGTTTCACCAGGGTCCGTCTTTTTACCTGCGGCCGGTAATTTCAATCATCTTTGGACGAATATCAAACAGGTAAATCAGGGCAATTACGGTTCCAGCGATTCCAAAGATAGACAGTGCCAAAGATGGCGCCAGTCCAGCGAGTACGGATACCCCGGTAAGGGCAACCCACAGCAGTTTTGTTTGCCGCCCGATAAACGGGAAGTATTCGGACGGCCGGCGAATTGCGTCAACTAAGGCGAAAACCTTCACCGCAAGCAGGATGGCCCAAAGTGCATAAATTACGAGTGTTTCAAAGCCCATGTAATGATGCTAACCGACGCCCCCGGCAACCGATACCCCCGGCATATGCAGAATCCCGCCGGTTTCCCGGCGGGATTCATGAGCAGTAACTCGAATTAACAGTTAACTGATTCGGTATTAGACGCCAATTGCTTCGCGCACCAATGTGACTGTTTCACCGGCGCTGTGGCGAACTTTTGTTGCTGCTTGAGAGGCAGTTGCATAACCGTCTTTTGCAGCAGACTTCACCGCTTCAATGGCTGTTCCAACACCATCCATGTTTACAGCGGACATGTCAATCTTTGGGAAATCAACCTTGGGAATATCAATTTTTGGCAATTCGACACCAAAGAAGTTGAATTTATTTGATGTGTTCATTTCTTCCGACATTTCATCCTCTTTCATTTTTATTGTATTTTCTCTTCCGTATTCGATTCCGTGCTGGAACCGTTTTCTGCTTGGAATGCTGCATAAATCTGAAGCAGTGTTGTGCGCTGGCGCTCGGTCAAGGTTCGATCCGATGCAATGGCGGTGGTCACAACTTCGTCACCCGCACGATCGCTGAGAATGCCCGCTTGGACGTACAGGCTCTCCGCGGAGATCCTGAGTCCTTGGGCAATCCGATTCAGAATTTCAGCACTGGGTTTGCGCAATCCGCGCTCAACTTGGCTCAGATATGGATTCGACACCTCAGCAGCCTTTGCCAGCTGGCGAAGTGACATTTGAGCTTGGTCACGCTGGTCCCGGATAAAAGATCCGAGTCCGCTGACATCTATTCCGGCCATGGCTCCAGTATGCACCCAGGTGCTTGCAATTGCAAACGCAAGTGCTTGCTGTGGCTAGCAATCCCTTTCTAGGGGTAAATGGGGGTTGAAATCTGCACACTTACGACCAGAGATCCAATAACCAAAGTCATGACACACAGCCCGACGATAGGAATAACCCACCGAATCAGCAGATTTCCCTTCGTGGTCATGCTGGAGAACTGCACCACCGTGTAGTAACACAGGACAAATAATCCAGAGACGGCCAGGTTGAGCCCGATCCCGCCGAACGTGACGAGGACGAGCACAGCAACACCGGTCAGGATCTCCGCCCGTACCGGCACCGCGCGGGGACCGGACACGACCGCGAGCGCGGAGGGAAGCGGTCCATCATTTGCCATCGCAAAAATCATGCGGCCAATACCTATGTTGAGCGCGAAGAGGGCTGATCCTGCAGCAAGCACGACACCTACCTGAATCAGCCACGCGGGGTATTCAAAAATTGTGGCCAACGCTTGCAGCGGCGAAGGGGATCCCAAAGTTTGTGGGACGTTAAGCAGTACGAGCGCAACAAGGAAATAGAGGACAAGAACAAGCGCAAGACTAATTCCAATTGCCCAAGGTATGACGAAAGCTGGGCGTTTAACTTCACCTGCGATCACCGAAATCCTCGCGTAGCCCGCAAAAGCTACGAAGAGAATTCCAGCAGCGGCAAAAATCGACACGGCCGTTGGTTCCGGGGGCAGTACAGCGATAGCCGGCAGGCTTTCGTTCACCTGGGAATAGACCATCAGAGACACAATTATCGTGACGACTATTGAGACACTCAGCCCCATTGCAACCAAAGATAATTTGAGCCCTCGCAGGTTTAAGCCCAAAACAATCAGGACAGCGATTACGGCAACAATTCGTGAATGGTCGGGGGCAAGGTAATAACCGATCACAAGTGCCGCGGCAGAAGCCGAGGCAGTTTTGCCAATGACAAACGAAAACCCAGCGATGAGGGCGGCAGGCGATCCCAGACAATTTTTCCCATACACGTATCCGCCGCCAGACTGCGGAAAAATCCGTGACATGCGCGCATTGGAAATTGCATTCAATGTTGCAATCGAAGCCGCAATGAGCAATGAAATGAGGAGTGCCGAACCTGCGAGGGCGTATGCGGGTGACCATGCCGCAAAAACACCTGTGCCAATCATGGAAGCAAGCCCGATCAAGGTCGCACCGGGAATTCCGAGTGTGCGAATCATTGAACTCACGCTAGCGAGGGGTGGATAGTTCCGACGAATATATGTCCACCGCGTGACTATAGAACGTGACCAATGAAAACATCTTATGTGTGCCTGTTCCAGAAATACGCTGCACGGGGAACGGCCGAGTTGGGTAGTGTCTCAATCAAAGGTCCCGAATCGGTGTCCACGAGGTGATCATGACACGCTTGGGTGATGCGAGCGATAGTGCAACGGGCAATTGACGCGAATGTAATAGTTGATAAAGAAGTGGTCGGCTCATTTGCAGGACCTGGATTGGTTATTTTGGTTGGAGTGACCCACACCGATACCGTCTCTTCGGCTGACAAGTTGGCGGAAAAAATATTTGGGTTGCGAATCTTCGATCAAGAGTTTCTCTCGCAATTTGACCAAGTCCTTGTCCCGCCAGAATCCTCCCGTGAACTCAGCGCTGGGGAATTGGGGCTGCCCATGTTGGTGATCAGTCAATTCACACTTTATGCATCAACAAGCAAGGGGCGCCGCCCCACCTGGGATGCTGCTGCGCCCGGCGACGTTGCTGAGCCACTTGTTGAGGCGGTTGCTCAGAAATTGCGCCAGTTGGGAACGCAGGTTTCCCAAGGAAAGTTTGGTGCGGACATGAATGTCTCACTAACAAATGCGGGGCCTATGACGCTGATCGTTGACGTTGACTAGCTGATGCGAATTAAGTGTCGCTGACAACCAATTCTTGATTTGCAGTGATCACATTACCGTCATGCAACACGTGCAAAGTTTCGTCAACGGGTGTTGAACGCTTGATCACCGCTGTTGCGATGGGTCCGAGTTCATAGTGCCTTGCGGGCGTTGCGATAAAGCCAATTACCTTCCCGGAGGCTGTTGTGACTTCGTCACCGTGTGAGGGTAAATCACTGTCGCTGCCATCAAGATGCAGCAGCACGAGCCGACGCGGTGGTTTGCCCAAGTTGTAGACGCGGGCAACGGTTTCTTGGCCGCGGTAACAACCCTTTTGTAAGTGGACGCCGGAGCCAATCCACCCGAGTTCGTGGGGCAAGGATTTATGGTCGGTCTCACGAGCCAACTGAGGGACAGCCGCGGCGGTCCGAATTGCGTTGTAGGCCCACGTGCCAGCTCGATTGGGAAATTGATCAAGTCGCTGTTGCAGCATTTCTCGAGGAACAATTACTTGACGACCAAGGAATAATTCAGGACGGGCGGTGACGTACTTGTCCACATATCCCGCAGCCGCATTACCTGCGCCAGCGAATTCGTCTGGGGTAAGCCACGTGATGACACTGTGATCAACGACGTGCAGCGGTTCCCAAACCACTGCGAATTCCTCACTTCGGTCAGTTACTTCAACGCGCAACATAAACCGCATTGAATTGAGATATACGGTCAGTGCGGTGGCAGTGTTCGGAGGTGTAATGAGCCAGGTTGTTTCTCCGTCGTCGACTACATGCAGCTCTTGTTCAACGTGCCCGTGTGGACTGAGAATCAAAGCGATCCGGGAGACATGTGGTTCCAAGTTTTCAATGAATGCGGTGGTCAAGCTGTGCAACCAAGAGAGTCGATCCACGCCCGTGACCGTGACGACACCCCAATGGGAAAGATCAACGCTCGCCTCACCGGCAATGAGCAATCGCTGCTCCCGATGCGGGTCGCCGTAGTGCCAAGCTACACCGAAATCAAGATCCGACTCTGGTGCGGGGATTGGAGTAATGCCAACTTCACCCATTACTTTTTAGCTCCAATTTTTTGGCGCAAACTTTACACAAACCGGTAACCGCCATGTGGGTCATGTGGGCGTTGAAGCCGTAGGTTTCTTGGAGGTCAAGTGAAAATTCAGCAGCCGCAGCGGCCGGAATGCTGGTTACCTCTGCGCAGTCATCGCACACGAGATGAATATGTGGGGATTCATCTTGCGAGTGATAAACGGGTGCGCCGTGCCCGATGTGTGTATGCGTGATCAAACCAACGCTCTCCAGCACTTCCAAGGTCCGGTAAATGGTTGAAAGATTCACACCCGATGCCGTCTTTTGCACCGAGGACAGGATCTCCTCGGGTGTTCCGTGTCCCAGTTGGTTCACCGACTCGAGTACTAACTGTCTCTGCGGAGTAATGCGAAAACCCTGCTCACGAAGCCGAACCTCCCAG
>CANMNM010000002.1 GCA_947499275.1 Actinomycetota bacterium
AGTTTTGGGAACTACATCCCGAGTCAAGATGAACCGACGCAAGTTGCTGCGCGCGAAGGCGTCAACGTGTTCTCGCAACGGGTGGGAGGACCTGCACCCAAAGGATTCTTTAAGAAAAATAAGGCCCCTGAAGGCCGCCCAGGGGTATATCTCGATGGAGGGTTCGGTGTCGGAAAAACTCACTTGCTAGCCGCTCTTTGGCATGCGTCGCCGCAGCCTAAATCTTTCGGCACCTTCGTTGAGTACACGAATGTGATTGGTTTGCTCGGTTTTCGAAAGGCCGTCGAGCAATTCGCGAATCGCAAGCTCGTGTGCATCGACGAATTTGAACTCGATGATCCGGGGGATACGGTTCTTATGTCGACATTTCTCAACGAACTTGTTGATCGTGGAGTTAGCGTTGCCGCAACGTCCAATACGCTTCCAGACCGCTTGGGCGAAGAGCGTTTTGCAGCGGATAATTTCCTGCGCGAAATTCAAGGGTTGTCGGCTCACTTCGACGTGATCCGAATCGAAGGCCCCGATTACCGTCAGCGCAATCTTGATCTTAACCAGAAAGTATTCACGCACTCGGAAGTCGAGAAATTCTGTGCGGCAACTACTCATGCGGCAATTGACGAATGGCAGGGGCTATTGGATCATCTATCCAAGGTTCACCCAGCTCAATACGGACCCATGGTTGAAAACTTATCTTTGTTGGGTTTGCAAGATGTGAATGTGGTTCGAAATGAAAACCAAGCCCTACGAGTTGTGAGTCTGGTTGATCGGCTCTACGACCGTTCAGTACCAATAGTGAACAGTGGTGTGGATATCACAAGCATTTTTACCGACTCAATGCTCAAGGGTGGCTATCGGAAGAAGTATTTTCGTGCTCTTTCTCGGCTCGCCGCTCTTGCCCAATTGGGTGCAGAAATGGTTGAGTAGGGCTATGGAAATTTCCGGCCTCATCAGCGGCCTCTTTGTTGGCATCGTTATCGGCCTTATTGCTCGAATCTTGGTACCGAGTATGCAGCCCATTGGGTGTTTCGTCACGATTTTGATCGGTGTCATCGGTGGAGCGGGTGGGGCACTGATCGGCAATGCGGCGCAATGGGGTTTCTGGCTTACTTTTGGGACCCAAATCTTGATCGCCACGATTCTGGTTGCAATCGTGGCGGCCGCCTTTAGGAAGGGAACATAATTGGCGGGTATTCGCCATTAATTCTTAGTGGGAGGGAAGGCATCATCAAATTCTGCCCATTGACCACTACTTTGGCGAGTTGTTTATTCGCGGCAGGGTCATTAAGAAGGTCTTCTGGCATGGCAAGGAGATCTGCTGGTACATCGGCAAGCCGTAAAACTCTAATGAGATCGGCGCTGGAATAGTTCGCAAAAGCCAGCGAAAGGATTTCCTTCAACTCATCTTGGTGAACAACCCGAGAGCTATTTGCCGCAAAGCGCGGGTCGGCCAGTAATTCCTCCAAACCAATACTGTTAACCAGCCGGGTGAAAACGGCATCACCGCCAACACCGATCATTACCTGGCCATCGCGTGTTGGAAACAGGCCGTACGGGGCGAATGCAGGATGACCGGTTCCCGCGCGAGTAGACGCCATCCCGGTGATTTGGTGAGCGAGCAGGTGATAAGCGCTCCAGTTCACCCCGGTCTCTAACAGTGACGTGGAAATACTCGATCCACGTCCTGTGATTGATTTCTGATAGAGGGCCGATAGCACGCCAATCGCCAGCCACATTCCCGAACCCATGTCCAGGATCGAAACTCCCGCACGCGCCGGTTCAGTAGCGCCGGTTACTCCAACAATGCCGGACCTTGCTTGGATGACTCCGTCGTAACCGGCCTGATCCAACTCATCTGGATGCGATCCATAGGCATTGATATATGCGGTGATCAAACCAGGAAAAGTCAGGGCAAGGGTTGTTTCATCTAATCCCAGTTCTGCAAGCTTGTATGGTCTTAAGTTGCTCACAAGCACATTAGCCTCGCCGAGCATCTCGAAAAGGGATTCCCGATCCTTTTGCAGTCGTAGGTCCAGTGTGGCAAATGATTTATTCCGATTTACCACGTAGAAGAACGCTGAGGCGTCGCCCTTCGTTGGTGACATGCGACGACTGTCATCACCAGCTGGGGGTTCAATATGAACCACCTCTGCGCCTAAATCAGCCAGAATCGCGGCGCCAAAAGGTGCGGCAATATTGGAGGAGAGGTCAACAACAACAACCCCAGCAAGTGGCAGAGGCGAATCATTGGTTAACACCACCACAGAATACTGGAAAGCGACTCACAATAAATACGACCGCTCGGAGGTAGATCACTTTGTTTGAAATGTGTGGAAGACTTCGAATGTGAATCCCATGACTGCGTTGCGTGAAGTGCAACTAAATGGAGCGGTGGCTCAGGCTAAGCATGCAACTGAACTTCTAGCCCGGATCGAGGCAAACCCGGATGCCTTGCAACTGCATGAAGAAGCGTATACACTCTACGACGCTTATTTGAATGATCCGTACTTGACAAAGATTCAGGAGTAATCGGTCGAATCCTTTACGAACTATCGCGGATCCACCTCGATACGTACCGCAACGGACTTAAATGCTGGGGTGTGGGACTTGGGATCGATGCGGCGCGGAACTATCGCATTTGCCTCCGGGTAGTACATCGCAGCGCTGCCATCAGCGATGTCGACGATGGCGATATGGGAGGCCATCACGCCGATCTCGCTGCAGACCTGGACCCTGTCTCCTTCGATCACACCGAGACGCTCAGCGTCTGCTGCGGAAATCATCACGACATCACGGCGGGTGTTTCCACGGTAAAGGTCCTCTTCGTCATAGACAACAGAGTTGAACTGCCCCTCCGAGCGCACGGTCATGAGCGCAAACTCACCTGGACCGGCGATGCTGGCTGGGAGTGTCACCACATGGCACGCGGCGCGACCACTGTCCGTGTTGAAGTCAGCCTCGTGGAAAGTTCGACCCGGGATCTGGAACTCGCGCTTGCCGTCATCACCGATCGGGGAATACCCGGGCACGATCTGCGCCATCGCTTCACGCAATGAGTCGTGCGAGCGGATTTCACTCCAGTCGAACCGGCCTTCGGGCAGGATACGTTCGGCGATATCGGCAATGATTTCAACCTCTGAGCGCATCTCACCATCAACGGCTGGAGAGCCACCGTCGGAGTAACGCACGTAGTTGAACATTGACTCCTGAGTTGTGGTCTGAGTTTCCTCATCGCGAGCTAACACCGGAAAGATCACCGACCTTTGTCCGCGACCGTGCACATGACCCTGGTTGAGTTTGGTGGTGAGCGAGATCGTTGTACCGATACCGCGCAGCGCAGCACCGGCCCACGATGAGTCCGGGTTGCTTCCCCACAGGTTGCCACCGAGCATGAGAGCGGTGCTGATCCGCCCCTCACTCGCCGCGACCATGCATGCGTAGGTGTCCATGCCGGAAGATTGATTGGCCGCAACGCCGTAGCGGGCCTGAAGTTCTTTGGCGAAGGACTCCTTCACGTTTGGCGCAACGCCCACTGACCCAACACCCTGCACGTTGGAGTGACCACGGATCGGCATCAGTCCGCTTCCGGGCCGGCCAAGGAACCCGCGCGCCATCGCGACGTTCCCAAGTGCGAGTACGTTGTCGGTGCCGTGCGCATGGTGGGTGAGGCCCATCGCCCACATGAAGATTCCGTTGTGAGCTGAGTTCAGGATCGCGACTATCTCGTCAATCTGGTCCTTGGGGACCCCCGCGCCGCTGAGAAGTTCGTCCCAGCCGAGTGATTCGACGTTAGCCTGCAGTTCGGTCCAACCGTCGGTGTGTTCCTTGAGGAAGGAATGATCAACTCCTCCGGACTCGATGACACCTTTCAATACCGCGGTCAGTAAGTGGACATCCCCTCCCACCCGCGGCTGAATGTAGAGATCGCTCACCTCCGATCCGAAGATGAAACTCTTGGCATCAGAGGGAAGTCGGAAACGTTTGAGCCCCAGTTCAGACAATGGGTTGATGATGATGACTTTGCCTCCGCGCCGGCGCAAATTGATCAGCTGTGTCATCAGCCGTGGGTGGTTGCTCGCTGGGTTCGCTCCCGCCACCACCACGACATCTGTCGCCTGGATGTCCTCGAGCACCACTGAGGAAGTGCTATTGCCGTATATAGAGGACAGCGCGACGCCGGAAGCCTGGTGACAGTAGAAACTGCAGTTATTTACGTTGTTGGTGCCGTAGGCGCGCGCAACGAGTTGCAGCAGAAAAGCGGCCTCATTACTGGAGCGCCCGCTCATATACCAGAAAGTTTCATCGGGGTTAGAGTCACGGAACGCGTCCGCAGCCACGCCGAGCGCCTCGTCCCAGCTCGCCCGACGGAACCTGTCCGCCCCAGGATCAGCAATCACTGGAAATGTCAGCCGGCCTAGTGCTTCCGCCTGTGCGCTGGTGAGTTGCTCGAGTTCCTCGAATGTGGTGCTGGCGAGGAAGGATTCATCGATTGATCTCCCCATGTCTGCGGCTTGCGCTTGAACTGATTTCTTACAGACTTCGGGAAAGTGACCGGCCTCATTAACCATGCCGCCGCCTTGACCACCCATTCCCAGCGCACACGTCTTACAGGCGTTCTTAGATCGCAACCGGCGGTAGAGCGCCAGGGTGCCGACATCGCGACCCTTGGCGAACACATATTTCATCGCGGCCAGCCCACCGGCTGCATCGACTCTGGGACGTGCCATATGAAAAGACTAAAGGGGTTCGATATGCCCCGAGGCATCACCCGCCAGCAGGAAAATCGATTAAGTGAGCGACACAGGAATCAAAAATGCATCCGGTCAATTCGTATGTGAGCGATTTTGCCTTTTTGTGAGTGGGAAAGGCGATGCAGGGTGTGAGGCTGCATCATCAAATTATTTCAGATGCCACCCTTTTTGAGGGAAACGTTGGATCCAAGCAACGTCGTCGAGTGACCCTTCCGGCAACTCGTCGTCGGAGGCCAGATCAACATTGTCTTGCGGATCATTTGCTATGACCCATGTCAATCACGTCAGTCGCCTCGGCCCGCGTCGATCGGAGTCCGATATATCCGATCACCTTTTCCATGTGCAGAACCAAAAGGCGGGGGGTCAAGGCGTGCGGTCGCTCTGGCCCTCTCGCCCTGATCAAGAAGTTACTTCGGGCCCTTGGGCATCGCCCCACCGGTCCCGCCGCTCACGTCTCCGAGCGTCTCGTCCGACAACTCGTCATCGGCCGGAGCGTCAACATTCTCTTGCGGATCATTTTCCATGGGCATAGTCAAGCACACCACACCGAAAACGGCGGCTCCCCATTTCTGAGAAACCGCACACGACGAAACTACATCGCCTACTGACCATTCACCATATTTCCCTAACGTCGCCACCACTCACGTCGTCGAGCGTCTCGTCCGACAACTCGTCATCGGCAGGCACATCAACATTGTCTTTCGGATCATTTTCCATGGGCATATTCAAACACACCACAACGAAAACGGCGGCTCCCCATTTCTGAGGAACCGCACTCAGAGAATTTTCCTAGGTTCCTTAATACACCTCACCCATTGATGTGGTGCGGTGTATCGTGAAGGCAACTTACAACTATTGAGGAGTGTGTATGGATGCTCAAGGTTTATTAGCCGCTCTTACCCCTGCGGTGACTGATGCGACGGCGCGGGAACGTTTCCTTGCTGACCCCAAAGCAGTTCTAGCAGTTGCGGGGCTGGATCTACCGGAGTGGTTCACGGTGAGTGCACGTGAAGGTGATGCCGCTGAACTGATTATCACCGTGCCGGCCCTACGCGACCCTGATGCTGACCTCACCGAGGAGCAACTCGCAGCGGTAGGCGGGGGAGGTGCGGATTACTGCTGGTGTGGTGGGGCAGATGTGGTGTGGTGTCTGTGTAGTGGGTCGGATTTCTGAGGAACCGCCGCCAACCTACGAAGTGGTAGCGCCCCCGGCTGCCATGGTGGTGGTGCGCGGTGTGGGTAGTACAACGAAAAACGGCGGCTACACTTTCTTTCTGAGTAACCGAGCTGGGTCTAAGGTACGTTGACGATTGGCTCTCTCGGCCACTCATCATCGGCCGGAACGTCAACATTCCCTTGCGGATCATTTGCCACGACCCAAGTCAATCACGTCAGTCACCTCGGCCCGGGTCGATCGGAGTCCGAAATCTCAGATCACCTTTCCCATGTGCAGAACTGAAAGACGGGGGTCAGGGCGTGCGGTCGCTCTGGCCCTCTCGCCCTGATCAGGTATGCGAGCCCTTGGGCATCGCCCCACCGGGCCCGCCGGCGCCGTACACCACGGAAAGCACCTCGTCCGACAATTCATCTTCGGCCGAAACATCAACATTCTCTTGCGGATCATTTGCCATGACCGGATTGAAGCACAACACATCGAAAACGGCAACTACCAACCACATGTGCATGTAAGTGAAAGCGTCCCCGGGTTGCCATGTCAAACAGCCTGGGGACGCTCCCTGTCTGATCTCGGACTCCGACCAATGGCCGGGGAGCCGCCGAGATCTAGCGCATTCATTAACTAGGAGACCGCGATGTCCGGCGCGGCTTGCAAGCGTCACCTTGCAAGATTGTGATGGTGCTTAGGTGATGTTGAACTTGATCACTGCTTTGGCGTTCATGGGCTTCGTGTCGTATCGAGCAATCACTCGGATAGCCACTTCATCGTAATTTGCATACGTCTGATCCAGAATCGTCACGCTTGCGCGCTGATCCATACCGACTGCAATCTGTGTCGGATCGAACAACATCAATGCAGTGTCGGGGACATTGTTGGTAACAACGTAACCGTGACCTAGCAGTGTGCCTGGTGCGCCTTCACTGAGTGACGGTGCAAGTACGCGTTGGCCGTAGTTGTCGGTTAGTTTGCGGATGCGGGAGAAAGTCTTGGGAGACATTGCCCATCGTGCCGCGTCCATGTCGAGATTCTCGGCGTAACCGATTTCATCAATGTCGAAAAGATTGGTTGATGAAAGCGCCGTGCCAGCAGCAGTGCCAGCGTTGACGTTGCCAGCTCCTAGTCTTGGGCGGTAACTTCACGCGGGGCAAAGTCATCGCAATTGGCTGATGATTTGCATGTCCAAGGACAATGTTCCCGATTGTCCACCCTGATTGCTAGCGGCGACACAAATGCTCGGGCGGGTCAGGGGTGACGGTGTAGATCGTCTAGATACATCATTGTAAATCAATACTCAGGTGATATCTACGGCAACGAAACGGCAGCAACTCCGGACACGTGTGTGCCTGCCAGACATCGGTGATAAGTGCACGATTAGGTGCGCGACTTGGCTTGTGCGGCAAAAATCTGTTGTTTAAAGATTTTTTAGGTGGGCGATACAGGAATCGAACCTGTGACCTCTTCCATGTCAAGGAAGCGCGCTAACCCCTGCGCCAATCGCCCGTTGGGGTACTCACATCAGTACTTTATTCAGTTGTGGCCCCGCTCTTTACGAGGTGGAGACGGGATTTGAACCCGTGTACACGGCTTTGCAGGCCGTTGCCTCGCCTCTCGGCCACTCCACCAGACGGGTTTGTGATACTCGCTAACCCTCGAGCGGACGACGGGATTCGAACCCGCGACCCTCACCTTGGCAAGGTGATGCGCTACCAGCTGCGCTACGTCCGCACGCTCTTGGACGGATGCCCTTCAAGCGAGGCCAAAGACTATCTGACCACGAATGACAGGCCCGAAGCGGAGGGCTCTAGAGCGCCCGGGCAGGCTATCGCTATGAACGAGTCAGGTGCACCTAGATTGGGCGCAGCCGCGACACCAATGGCTCGATTCGGGGACGAATACGCCTATGACCTGGCAGAACTAAGTCACGACATTGAATCGATCAAAGGTGGCGGTCGATGGGCAGTCATGATTCCATTTTCGGGAAAACCAGTCTTCGCGCGCTTTACATCGTGGGAAATTGAGCCTCGGGAAACAACGATTGGTTCTTGGCTGGGTGTTGATCCCTCAACCTGGACCACTTCCATGGACCAGGAGCTGTATGAAGGAGCCGTGGACTCCACTCGCAGCGCCATTTCACAAGGAAACGTCTATCAAGTCAATATTTGTCGGATTAGAAGCAATGCTTGTCATCCAAATTCGGACATCATGGCGCTAGATGCGCTACTGGCTGTTGGGAATTATGCGCCTTTCGCGGGCGCTCTTCGCATTGCTGAGGTGGGAGTTCACATTGCCTGCGCGAGCCCTGAGTTGTATCTCTCGAGGGATGGCTTAGAACTGGTGTCAAAGCCCATCAAGGGAACTGCTGAAAGCGCCAGCGGATTGTTGGAGAAGGATCGCGCGGAGAACATCATGATCGTTGATTTAGTTCGTAATGATCTTTCACGTTGCTGTGTTGTTGGAAGCGTCAAGGCTGTTGACCTGCTCGAGGTGCAAGAACACCCAGGTTTAGTTCATCTTGTATCGACCGTGCGGGGAGAATTAGCGCAGCACGTGGAGTGGCCAAATATTATTGAGGCCACATTTCCACCCGGTTCAATTGCTGGTGCGCCTAAAATTGCGGCCCTTGACATGATTGATTCACTTGAGCCAGAGGATCGCGGTCCCTACTGCGGGGCGTTTGGGTGGATTGACGCAGATAAGCAAACAGCGGAGCTCGCGGTTGCTATTAGAACTTTCTGGGTGGATGGTGAATTACTGAAGTTTGGAACAGGAGCTGGAATCACGTGGGGTTCTGATCCACACACAGAGTGGGAAGAGACGCAACTTAAGGCGCGGCACCTAGCGAGCATTGCGGAGCAAAATTGGAATCCATCATGACAATTATTGGACTACGAAATGGAAAATGGGATGAAAACGTATCTCTTGAGCCAACTCATGAAGTATTAACGGGCCAAGGGGTTTTTGAAACGATTTTGGTCACAGAGCAGACACCACAATTCTTAGACTTGCATCTCTCACGACTGAGTAATTCCAGTGGCATCCTTGGGATCCATATGCCGGAGGTTGAGGAGATTACGGCTGGTGTTAAGCAGCTCCTTAAATCGCATCAAGGTGCGTCCGGGCGTTTACGAATCACACTTTACGGTGGGGTGTCAATGCAACAAGTATTGCTTTCATTGGTCGAGTTCACACCATGGGCCGCACATGTCAGTGTCAATATCTCACCCTGGACTCGAAATGTGAACTCGGCCATAACAGGAGCTAAGTCTGCCTCGTATGCCGAGAATGCGCTCGCACTTAGTTGGGCAAAAGAAATGAATCATGCTGAGACGCTGTTTTTCAATAATGCTGGGCAACTTGCTGAGGCGGCGACAAGCAACATCGTTATCGTTGTTGACGGTGAAGCAATTACGCCGCCGTTAAGTTCCGGGTGTCTGCCCGGAATCACGCGGCGGGTCCTAGTTGAAGAAGGATCGATGCGAGAAGCTTCCATTGATGCAGGTCTACTGGCGAGCGCCAGTGCCGCCGCTTTGCTCTCCAGCACCCGAGGGGTGCAACCAGTCAATGTGTTGGATGAAAGAGAATTGAATCCAATGGATGAAACATTGCGCGGGATCGCGGCTGTCTATGAGACTCGTGTCGCACGGGACAAAGAAAACTGGGCGAAACTCCAGTAGGAGCTTCGCCCAGTTGACTTGGATGAGTGCTTTAGCGACCCGTGTAGTTGCGGGCTGTTTGGAAGGGCTGCCACTGGCCGGCAACGCCGGGAGCGCTACCCGTCACGGTGCAGGTTCCCTTGTTCTTAATTCTCAAGGTCACCGCACCAGTGCTCGGGTAAAGAAGGGCACAATGCTTCTTGCCACCCTTGTTGATTACCCAATTGATGTTTTGACCTGCGTTGGTATCAGTTGCATTAGGTGACTCAAGCACCAATGCTCTACCAACTTTGTAGGAACCAGAGGGAGGAGCCGAGATATTGGCCGTTTGAGTTCCTGGCACAAGGTTAATGTTATAGGTGTAAGTCACACCCGAATAACCATTGCCGCCCGGTGATACCGCTTTCATGACACAGTTGCCGGATCCCGAGTTCACCGAAAGTCTCAACCCGGATACTTGGCATGGGCCATTCTCGCTCAGAGTTACAGGTGCACCGGATAGCGTGCTTGCTTGGAAAGCGAAATTGGAACCATTGCCCATGTTGTAACTGCCGCCATTGGACCAGTTGCCCCAACCTGGCTGTACGAGAGTGATGACATCCGTTAACGTCGAGCCGCCAACCGTGACGACGTCCGTGGTTGAACCGGATCCTCCGTTATTGGTCGTGTAACTCGCGCCAAGTGTCACTGTGCCAGGAGTTGTCGGCGTCCATGGGAATGTAGCTCGTCCGTTCACTAGCGGAATCGATGCACTGATCCAAGCGCCATTGACATTGAAACCAACTGAACCTTGGACATTTGACGGGTAAACTGTAGCGACCAAAGTAACTGGTGCACCCACAGTTAAATTAGGTGGAGCAGTTAGAGAAATGGTGTTGCCCGAGGGCGTTGCGATCACTGCATCTTGTACGGATGTTGAAGCTGATGCCTGGCTGCCTGCTGCAGGAACATAAGTTGCAATGAAGAGGAAGGTTCCTGCAGTTGTTGGTGTCCAGCGATAGTAGGCAAATGACTGTCCAGCACCTGGTCCAGCAGTGAGATTCATAAGTGCGTACAAAGCGCCATTGGCATCGGTTAAACGAACTTGACCG
The DNA here is from genome assembly GCA_947499275.1 of Actinomycetota bacterium. GTDB lineage: Bacteria > Actinomycetota > Actinomycetes > S36-B12 > S36-B12 > UBA4592. The sequence goes on from CANMNM010000002.1 coordinate 10,670, forward strand.
GCGGGGGTGTACTGACTTCCTCCACCACTAGTCACGTTGATGTTGATCGTCGTTGACTGACCAATGGTTGCAGTATTCGGAGCGCTGATGGATGTGATGGTTGAAACAGCACCGCCAACTACCAATGGAACGGAATTTGAGATGAAAGCTTGTGTGTCCACATTCCACACAGACAGGGAAAGAGTTGCGGCTGTGGCGGGTGTTATGAAGCTAAAGTTCACACTCGAATAGCCAACTCCTGTCGTGACGGTTGACCAAACCTGTCCGTTGTTGTCCTGGAGTTGCAGCTGGCCTTCTGGCGGTGAGGTGAACACGAACGTCACGGACTGAGAGATATTCGCGGTCGAAGGACCGCTGAGTGTCGAAGCAGCGTGTACTGGGGGGCTAGCGATGGCAATCGCCCCCGTGATCAGGGTCAAACTGGCCAACGCTCCTATAGTGCGGCGTAGCCTTTGGGAAATGCTCATGTGGGTGCTCCTTTGGGTGTGTTGAAAACACGGGTCTTGAATTGCTCAATTTCCACTACGGTAGACCCAAAGTCCGGGAAAGACCTGTATTCACACCCTGAATAAGGGATGATTCTTGCTGATGAGCGGCCAAAATCCCTGTATCGCTCCCAAGTAGTACGGTTAGGCGCAGTTTCGGGCGATTGGCTCAGTGGTAGAGCACTCGCTTCACACGCGAGGGGTCACTGGTTCGAACCCAGTATCGCCCACCGAAGCCGTAAATGTCTAGCCAGCCGCTGAAGCAGCACCGTGCATCTATTGGCATTGGTGCAGGAACTTGACCACCTGGTCACAGTCCTTGCCGATCTCGTAACGTTTTCAATAATCAGAAATATTAGCAGCGTCGTCAGATCTGACGACGCTGCTAATACGCATACTCGTTGCTACTGCTATGCGTCGTCGCCGTTAGTGAATGTAGTGGTCATTTTGACCCCTCCCGGTTGGTGTCTCCAACCTCCTGTCAAAAGGCTATACAAATAGTTTGAAACCTGTCCAGACCAATGCCAAAGAAACTCAAAGTATTTTCAAACCATGCGTACATCGGACATGTGGCAGCCGCGCTCGCACATCATCCTCTGTGATGCCGGTCATCAGGAGCAGTCCTGATCCGCTCCTGATCAGCAGTCCATGCCACGACATCCATTTTTGCGTGAAAGGTATGCTGAGCGCTGTGACTTTTGACGTCAAGTCCAATTATTCACAGTCGCTGAAGGAGCCCCGTGCAGGTCACAGTTGTTGAAGGACTCGACTCGCGAATTGGTGATCTTCCTGCTGGTGCTAGCGCTGCCGAGTTGTTTCCCAAACAAAGCGGGATGATCGCCGCAGTTGTCAATGGGGTGATCGTTGATCTATTCGCGCCGCTGCATGAGGGTGACACGGTGTCAGGAGTTCACATTGGCAGCCCTGAAGGGCTGGCGATTTTGCGTCACTCTGCCGCTCACGTAGCCGCGCAGGCCACCCAGAGGTTGATTCCTACTGCCAAATTGGGAATAGGTCCACCCATCACCGATGGTTTCTATTATGAATTTGACGTGTCCGAGCCATTTAAGCCGGAAGATCTTGAAGCCATTGAAAAAGAGATGGTCAACATCATTAAGTCTCGGCAGCGATTTAGCCGACGAGTTGTGTCTCGTGATGAAGCTGTTATTGAACTCGCGGGGGAGCCGTTCAAGTTGCGCTTGATTGGAGCAGATACAGGTGCTCAAGTTCTTGACCCCGACGTAATGGAAGTTGGAGGAACTGAACTCACAATTTATGACAATGTTGATGCAAAAACGGGTGAGACTTGTTGGAGTGATTTGTGTCGCGGTCCACATGTTCCCGATACTTCATATATTCCGCAAAACGCAATTAAGGTCATGCGATCCTCTGCTGCGTACTGGCTTGGTGATCAAAAGCAGGAATCCATGCAGAGACTTTATGGAACCGCCTGGCCGAGTAAAGAGGAACTACGCAGTTATCTAGAGTTTTTATCCGAGGCTGAGAAGCGCGACCACCGCAAACTTGGGTCCGAATTAGATTTGTTTTCTTTTCCCGAAGAAGTCGGATCAGGGCTCGCTGTTTTCCACCCGAAAGGCGGAATCGTTCGTCGAGTCATGGAGGACTATTCCCGTCGGCGGCACGAAGAAGCAGGCTACGAATTTGTCAACACACCTCACATCACCAAAGGTGCACTATTTGAGAAATCGGGTCACCTTGACTGGTACTCCGACGGCATGTATCCACCAATGCATTTAGATGCGGAATATCACCCCGATGGTCAGGTCAAGCGTCAAGGTGCTGACTACTACCTAAAGCCGATGAACTGTCCGATGCACAATCTCATCTTTTCGGCCCGCGGACGCTCGTACCGCGAACTTCCCTTGCGCCTCTTTGAATTTGGAACTGTCTATCGGTATGAGAAATCCGGTGTTGTTCATGGCTTGACTCGGGCTCGTGGTTTCACTCAGGATGACGCCCACATTTATTGCACCCTGGAGCAACTACCCGGGGAATTGAATTCCCTGTTGGACTTTGTCTTGGGACTGCTCCGTGATTACGGACTTTCAGATTTTTATCTTGAACTTTCTACAAAGAACCCGGAAAAATGTGTTGGCACCGACGAGGAGTGGAAAGTAGCTACGGAGTTTCTCCGTTTAGCCGCAGAGAAGCAAAACCTCGAGTTGGTACTAGACGAAGGCGGTGCAGCCTTCTATGGACCAAAGATTTCAGTTCAAGCGAAAGATGCCATTGGTCGAACTTGGCAAATGTCAACCATTCAGGTGGACTTCCAATTGCCACAAAGATTTGACCTGGAGTATCAAGGTTCCGACGGAACAAAGCAGCGACCGATCATGGTGCACCGTGCGCTATTTGGCTCTATTGAACGCTTTTTTGCCGTCTTGCTTGAGCATTACGCAGGCGCGTTCCCTCCGTGGCTGGCCCCCGTGCAGGTTGAAGGTATCCCCATTTCAGATGCACATGTTGATTACCTCGAGGGAATCGCTGAGCAAATGCGTTCGCACGGGATCCGAATCGAAGTTGATTCATCCGATGACCGCATGCAGAAAAAGATTCGCAATGCTCAAAAACAGAAGGTGCCTTTCATGTTGATCGCTGGCGATGAGGATGTTGCCGCTGGTGCGGTGTCATTCCGGTACCGTGATGGAACTCAAAAGAATGGCGTTGCTATCGCTGACGCCATTGACGAGATTGCTTCGGCGATCGCTAATCGCGTGCAGGTCTGAAGTGACACAGTCCTGGGATCGGATTTACACGCCACACCGGTTGGAGTATTTGCGTGGGGGTAATAACCCTGATGCCTGCCCGTTTTGCGTTGCGCCAGAACTTGACGGAACTGGTGAATTGGATCTGATTGCGCACCGAGGCGAAGTGGCCTATGTGGTTCTTAATCTGTACCCGTACAACGCAGGTCACCTGTTGATTTGCCCGTATCGGCATGTAGCCGATTACACGGAGTTGACCGATCTCGAGCGCGGTGAAATAGCAGTGCTCACCCAGGAAGCGATGGAGACTCTGCGTGCTATTTCTGGTGCACAAGGTTTTAATCTAGGGATGAATCAAGGTTCAATCTCAGGCGCGGGGATTGCCGGGCACCTTCATCAACATGTTGTTCCACGTTGGGGAGGGGATGCAAACTTTATGCCGGTGATCGGTGAGACAAAAGTGCTTCCCCAGCTACTTACTCAAACACGTGATTTATTACTAGAGGGTTGGATTTCTCGGAACTAATTGTGCTGCCCGCTGGAATTTCTTGTTTGGTCTGGACCTTCACTATTTCTCCAGCACGTGACTTTGTTTGCTTGGCACCTTTTAGCGAGTAAATCTGGGTAATCTCAATTTCCGTGTTGTTAGCAAAATAAGTGCCGTTTGAAAGTTCACCTTGCCAAATGCGTATGCGACCGTCTCCCAAGGCAGAGGCGAGAAGTTCGTCATTGTGCGCATGTATTGGCGTCCAAGGTTCGCGGTTCATTTGACAGGCGAAATGTGCGAGCTCACTGAGTCCTATTGAGTCAGCGATTGCAAACACGGGAATTATCTCGCGGCGGGCCGTTGCATTGAGAAGTTGTTCGCGCAATTGATCAGAGGATTCAAAGCCGTGCTCAAGAATCGAATGAATCAAACTTTCATCGGTGCTGGTCACAACTACAGCATTGGCTAGTGCCTCAAGGTGAGATTCGATCAAGTCATAGTGTCCTTGTTCAAGTTCGTGTGAAATCGATCCACCGTCTGGCCCTGGAATCCTGATCTCCAATTCCACAAGGTCAAGGATCCCGCCGACTACAGACTCATCCGATAATCCAGATTCCGAGAGGACGGGCAACGTGATGGCAACGGCGTGGTGGCGCTGATCCATTACCCGTGAAATAACCGCCAAAGTTTCATCAAAGTTTGCTCGTGGGGAATTAAGCCCCGTCACCGCAACCATGAGTGGGTGGAGTTGGGAGAGTTCTTGGACACGCTGAATTGACTCCCCGTCAAGGCCTTGTGAGCTGTCAACAACCAGTAACGCGAAATCGGCGCCCCACGACAGGTAGGAGCCCAACTGGGGTGGGTCAAAAACATAGGGTTCCACTGCAATCGCGGTGAGGGTGGCGCTAGTCCCAAAAGTGATCGTCGAATCGGCTCCAAAGTTGTTGACCTGATCTATGGCTTTGATAGCTGTGAATTGTCGGTAGTCACTGATCTGTTGGGCAATTGCTTCGGCCAGGGCGGAATCGGTCGCTAGCACCGCGATTGATGCATTGATTGGCACGGTCGGACGGTAGCATCAAGCCAATGTTGAACAATCCCAAAGCACGCCGAGCGGTTAGTGGATTATTGGATCCGCCCGCCAGACTGCTTTTGCGCCTGCACATCTCACCAGATGCAGTGACGCTCGTGGGAACCCTCGGAGCTGTTTTATGCGCGGTGGTGTTTATCGCGCGTGGAAGTTTCGTGGTCGGAGTCTTGGGAATTATGATCTTTGCGGTAGCTGACCTACTGGACGGAACCATGGCCCGGATGAAGGGCACGAGCGGTCCATGGGGGAATTTTCTCGATGCGTCATTGGACCGAGTGGCTGACGGTGCCATCTTTGGATCCGTCGCATTTTGGGCTGCGAGTAGCGGTCAAATGTGGCTCACCGCAGGAGCGTTGATTGCACTTGTCGCAGGCCAAGTGACCAGTTACACAAAGGCTCGGGCGGAGGCGGTAGGCGCTGATGCAAACGTGGGACTGGTTGAAAGAGCTGAGCGCCTCATGGCGATCTTGGCAGCGCTGTTCCTCGCTGGTGTTGGAGTGCCTTGGGTCTTGGGGATTGTTGTCTGGGCTCTGGCGGCCCTGGGGATACTCACCGTGATTCAGCGAGTTATGCACGTGCGAAAGCAACTCAAGCCGCGCGCTGAAAATCCGTAGCGGTTCCTAATGACAAGCAGAAAAGATGTCACTGATTCAGTAACAAATTGGGCTTACAGCGCAGGTTGGGCGGCGACAAAGCGGCTACCTGAGCGTGCGGCGCAGCAAATGTTTCGGACAGGGGCTGACATCCTGTGGAGGCAGGATGCTGGGGGTGTTGATCAACTGTCACTGAACCTAGCCCGCGTTTGTCCCGATCTTGATCCACGTGAATTGAAAGATCTCACCCGTGCGGGAATGCGAAGTTATATGCGCTATTGGTGTGAAGCATTTCGACTACCCACAATGTCGCCGGAGTACTTTTCAACCCAGTTCCAATTGCGCGGGGTCGAACTCCTTGATCAGGGTATGGAAGCAGGAAAAGGTGTTCTGATGATCCCCGGTCACATGGCCAACTGGGATCTGGCTGGAGCGTGGGGAGCTCAAAGATATGGTCGTGTTACTACGGTTGCCGAACGCCTCAAACCCGAGAAACTTTTCGATCAATTTTTGCAATACCGAGAAACACTCGGCATGGAAGTTCTGCCCTTAGGTGATTCCGATGTCATGCGCAGCCTCGTGGAAAGATTGAAATCAGGTGGGCTAGTTGCACTTTTAGGCGACCGGGACATATCGGGTCGCGGAATTGCGGTTGACTTCTTTGGAGAGAAGGCCGGTTTTCCTGCTGGACCGGCAACTTTGGCGCTCCTCACAGGAGCCCCGCTATACCCCGTCACAATGCATTTTGAGGGCCCCATGTCGGTCGGGGTAGTACACGATCGAGTTGAAATACCGGAATCACTGCCCAAAGATGAACGCGTGGCCCACATGACCCAACAGATTGCACGAGCATTTGAGATTGGCATCGCCAAGCACCCAGAGGACTGGCACATGTTGCAGAAGGTGTGGCTTGCGGATCGGAAGCCGCGGTGAGCATCAAACGTATTGGAATCGTGTGTCCTTATTCATGGGATGTCCCCGGGGGAGTTCGAAGCCATGTTGCCGATCTGGCACTGACGCTTCAGAGCAGAGGCTATGAAGTAAGCGTCCTAGCGCCGGTTGAGGACCCCGACACGTTGCCCGATTACGTGTTCGACGGTGGACGCCCAATTGCGGTCTCGTACAACGGAGCCGTGGCCAGATTAAGTTTCGGTGTTCGGGCAACTAGGCGGGTTCGTCAGTGGATCCGTGAAGGAAATTTTGACATTGTGCATATTCACGAACCTGTCGCACCAAGTTCTTCACTTCTCACATGCTGGGCAGCCAGGGGGCCATTGGTAGCTACTTGGCATTCATCGCATGAACGATCTCGCATGCTTTCCGCGGGTTATTACGTCGCCCAAACTGCAATGGAGAAAATTCGCGGACGGATTGCGGTGAGTGAAGCGGCCCGGGAAACCCTGGTTCGCCATATTGGCGGGGATGCCGTGCTAATTCCTAATGGAGTTCGTGTGGCTGAATTTCGGGATCAAGAAAGTGTGTCGGTTGAAGGTACCCAAAAGATTTTGTTTCTGGGACGGATCGATGAACCGCGCAAAGGCCTTGAAGTACTCCTACGCGCTATTCCACACGTTTTTTCAGCGTTCGATCGTTGCGAATTGATCGTTGCCGGACCCGGGGACCCAGCGGAGTTCAAGGATTTTGTCGACCCAAGTTGGGGTGATCGGGTGAAGTTTGTCGGCATCATCTCTGATGAAGAAAAACGGCGAACCTTGCACCAAGCGGATCTGTATGTCGCCCCGCACATTGGCGGTGAATCATTTGGAATTGTTCTGGCAGAGGCCATGGCGGCGGGAACGGCCGTGGTTGCATCTGATCTGCCGGCATTTGATCGAGTGTTGCAATCGGGGAAAGCTGGAAAAATTTTCCCGGTTGGTGACTCAGAAGCGCTGGGTTTGGCAATTATTGAGTTGCTGACCGACACAGAGCAGCGTGAGGCGCTAGTTGACGCAGGAAATATCCGCGTGATGGACTTTGATTGGGACCGCGTTGTGCAAGATGTCATAGCGGTCTATGAAGCTGTACACACCGAAGGTGAGAAAGTGGAAGAGGATTTGCGAGGGCAGGTTGTCGGTAGGTTTGCGGGCAGATCAATTCGGTTAAGCGAGGAGTAAACGTGGCTTTATGGATTTTCTTATCCGTGGTTTTCGTTTTGCTTGCAGCGTTTTTCATTCTGTACCTAGGGATGACGGCTGGGAGAATTGACCGCCTGCACCGTCGAATCGACATAGCGATGATTTCATTGGACTCCCACCTACTGCGTCGCTCCGGGGCCACATTGGAACTTGCATCAAGTGGCTTCATGGATCCTGCTTCATCGGTTTTGATTTCTGAAGCGGCTCACGCTGCACGATTATCGACGGATCTGTCGTCAACCCAACGTGATCGAGCAGAGTCTGAACTAACTTCGGCGCTAAACGCCGTACTTGACACCGAGGAAATTGAGCTCATCCAGAGTGAAATTGGAGGTCAAGAGATCCTTGAAGCGTGTTTGGCTGCCTCTCGAAGGGTTGAACTTTCTCGAAGATTTCTTAATGATGCAGTCCGGGCTTGCTCGCAATTGCGTCAGCAGCGCTCCGCCCGATGGTTTCACCTTGCGGGGCACACTCCGGTTCCTCAAACACGAGAGATTTATGACCATGTCGAGATATCGGACCGCGGATAGATTGCCGGTATGGGTGGAAATGCTGAGTAGGAAGTGTTCCCCTATCATTGGGCATCTCATGAGGTGAGTCGCCCCACGACGATCAATTTGTTAAGGATGGCAAGTTATGTCTAGTGAAATCAGCACCGGAACTAGCCGCGTTAAGCGCGGAATGGCCGAAATGCTCAAGGGTGGCGTGATCATGGATGTGGTCAACGTTGATCAAGCAAAAATAGCTGAAGATGCAGGCGCCGTTGCCGTAATGGCACTTGAGCGTGTCCCCGCGGACATTCGCGCTGAAGGCGGCGTGAGCCGCATGTCAGATCCAGACATGATCGATGCCATCCGGGCAGCAGTGAGCATTCCTGTTATGGCCAAGGTTCGAATAGGTCATTTCGCTGAAGCCCAGATTTTGGAATCACTCGGGGTTGATTACATTGACGAGTCCGAAGTTTTATCACCCGCTGACTACGCAAATCATATTGATAAGTGGAAGTTCACCGTTCCTTTCGTGTGCGGCGCAACCAATTTGGGTGAAGCACTACGCCGACTGACCGAAGGCGCCGCAATGATCCGCTCTAAGGGCGAGGCCGGCACCGGTGATGTTTCCAACGCCGTCACCCATATGCGCAAAATTCGCTCCGAAGTTTTACGTCTGTCGTCAATGGCCCCTGACGAACTCTTTGTTGCAGCCAAGGAATTACAGGCCCCCTACGATCTAGTGGCTGAAGTGGCCCGCACGGGATCACTTCCAACGGTTCTCTTCACCGCAGGTGGAATAGCAACACCAGCCGACGCTGCACTCATGATGCAGTTGGGAGCTGACGGCGTCTTTGTCGGAAGCGGAATTTTCAAATCGGGTAATCCGGCCGAGCGTGCGAATGCAGTAGTGCAGGCAACAATGCATTACGACAATCCCGATGTCGTAGCTAAGGTGAGTCGCGGATTAGGCGAGGCAATGGTTGGTATCAACGTTGCAGATATTCCGGTTCACCACCGTCTTGAAGATCGTGGCTGGTAGGACTTAATGCAGCCAGTTCCCACAATTGGGGTTCTGGCCATTCAAGGCGGAGTTCGCGAGCATCTACGGGCGCTTGAATTGGCCGGTGCAAATTCCATCTCGGTGAAAACGCGTGAGCAACTCAGTGGGGTTGACGGTCTTGTCATTCCTGGCGGAGAGTCCAGCACCATAGACAAGTTGGCGCGCACTTTCGGTTTAATGAAGCCCCTTAGGGAAGCGCGGGCGAACGGATTGCCGATGTTTGGTTCATGTGCCGGGATGATCATGCTTGCAGACCAAATTGTCGGGGGTATTGAGGGCCAAGAGTCAATCGGTGGCCTAGACATCTCCGTTGAGCGCAATGCATTTGGTTCGCAGACAGAGTCTTTTGAAACCGGGATTGTTGTCAAAGGTATTCACGAGCCAGATCGGGAATTTGAGGGTGTTTTTATTCGTGCCCCGTGGGTAATTGAGGCAGGTGAGTCCGCCGAGGTAATTGCGAGGATAAGTGTGGGTCCACACGAGGGTAGGATCGTTGGGGTGCGAAATGACACGTTGATGGCAACCTCATTTCACCCGGAATTAACCGCGGACCCTCGGGTCCATGAATTGTTCGTAGAAATGGTGATGAATTCATGAGTGGTCATTCCAAATGGGCAACCACCAAACACAAGAAGGCGGTTATTGACGGCCGTCGGGCAAAGCTTTTTGCCAAACTGATTAAAAATATTGAGGTTGCAGCTCGGCAAGGAGGGGGAGACCTTGAAGGAAACCCCACGCTATTTGACGCTGTTCAAAAGGCTCGTAAGAGCTCCGTGCCGTTGGACAATATTGAACGCGCAGTTAAGAGGGGTTCCGGTGCTGAAACAGATGGTGCCGATTGGCAGACCATCATGTACGAGGGCTACGGGCCTGGGGGTGTGGCAGTACTCGTCGAATGCCTTACCGATAATCGCAACCGAGCGGCCTCTGAAGTTCGGGTTGCAATGACACGCAATGGTGGCTCAATGGCCGATCCCGGAAGTGTCTCATATCTTTTCGGTCGCAAAGGGGTTGTGATTGTCAATAAAACCTCAGAAGGCCAGGAAGTTTCCGAAGATCAGATTCTTGATGCCGTCTTGGATGTCGGCGCTCAGGAAGTCAACGACCACGGTGAATCATTTGAGATCGTTTCTGAGGCAACCGATTTTGTCGCTGTACGCAAGGCTTTACAAGGCGCGGGAATCGACTATGAATCTGCTGAGGCCACGTTCGTGCCTAGCATGACCGTGCCCATGGACGAAGAGGGCGCAATGCAACTTTTTCGCATGTTGGAAGCCCTAGAGGACAGCGACGATGTCCAAAACGTGTACGCGAACTTTGACATATCTGATGAAATAATGGATGCGGTCGGTTAGACATGGCGTCGGACTCTGTCGGCAAGCAACTCCGAGGTTGGGACGCTGCAACCTTTCGAACGGCCAGCGGAGATCCAACAATGCGTTCCACGGTTGTTGCAATGGCAATCTTGGATTCGGCGCCGGATTGGAAACGACTTCGGTCGCGACTCGAGCGACTGACATTATTCGTCCCTGAACTCCGGATGCGTCCGCTTTATGGATCCATCGGTTTCTCTGCTCCACGACTGAGCGTTGATCCTGATTTTGATTTAGATTTTCACGTGCGTCGCTATCGACTTCCCGAAGGTGGCGGCTGGAATGACTTGTTGTCTGACGCCCGCAGAATTAGTTTGGGGGACTTTGATCACAATCGACCGTTGTGGGAAGCAACGCTCATTGAAGGACTTCCCGAGGGTCACAGTGCGTTCTTACTCAAATTGCATCACTCAATTGCCGATGGCGCCGCAACGGTCATGATCGCGTTAACGCTCTTTGAATTCGCACCAGATACAAATCCTGATGAACCCGAGCCGCCGGCTGCCCCAGTAGGTGTTGATGTCAGTTGGCAGGATCTTCTTTTAGCAAATTCCTTGGACAACTTGGTGTGGGTCGCTGACGGCGCAAAAGGACTTTTCGGGACTGCGCTGCGCTTGGCAAAGACATCGCTAACGGATCCCGCCTTGGCGTATGAAAAGACTGTGGAAACGATCGGGTCCATTACCCGGGCGACGACGGTCTATGACGCGCCACTCTCACCAATATTGACCGCGCGGGGCACCACGTACACATTTGGCACCTTGGAAATGCCATTCGCCGAAATACGCAATGCTGCAAAGTCACGCGATTTGAGTGTCAACGACGCCTTCATGGCTGCCGTGATGACCGGAATGCAGGTATATCACGCTCGGCATGGCAGTTCCGCGGAGTCACTGCGCGTCAACGTGCCGATCTCTTTACGGGGGGACGCCGGTGACCGCAGTGGCCAAGCTGCGAATGCTGTGGCAATCGCCCGATTCCCGATGCAGGTAGCCGGAAAATCAACCCTTGAATTGATGCAACAGGCCCATGAACTGGTGGACCAATGGAGGCGCGAGCCCGCGATGCGACTAGCAGATCCGCTCGCTGAAGTTAGTTGGTTTGTTCCAGTACCTATGTTGGCGTCGGTGGCCCGCGCCTCGGACATCACAACCAGCAACGTTCCTGGTCCGCCCATTCCAATTTATCTCGCAGGAACTCGCATGATTGCCGTTTACCCACTGGTGGCCACAATCGGTGCTGCGGTCAATGTCACCATGGTGACATACGATTCCAAGGCGTTCATCGGTGTCTCTACCGACGATCGTGCAATCGGTGATCATGCTGAATTAATGCATGATCTCCGCGCGGGCTTCCATGCGGTAACCCTTGCGGGCGATACTCTGTAATGGCACGATTTTAAGCCAGATTGGGTTTCACGGATTGGTTGCAGGGTGGCCCCGTTCAATGGAGTGAAAGAGGATTTATGCGTGTTCTGGGGATTGATCCAGGGCTCACCCGTTGCGGTGTTGCGGTGATTGATGGCACCCCCGGTCGGCCGGTATTGGCGCATTTTGTGGGAGTGATCACCACACCCGCAGAGAGCGATCTCTGTGATCGGTTGGCTACTTTGCACGCAGAGTTGTCGCTGATCATCGACAAATATTCACCGGAAGTCATTGCCATTGAACGTGTTTTCAGCCAACAAAATGTTCGGTCCGCAATGTCAACAGCGCAGGCCGCCGGTATTGGATTACTCCTGGCGGGCCAGCGCGGAATTCGAGTCGGGATGCACACCCCGACTGAAGTGAAGGCCGCTGTCACGGGCAATGGTAGAGCCGATAAAAATCAAGTAACGCTCATGGTTACGAAAATCGCGCGACTGAAAGTGGAGCCAAAACCAGCGGACGCAGCCGATGCACTTGCAATTGCGATAACTGCCGCGTGGCGTGGAAGTGCCGAAGCGAAATATGAAGCTGCTCGAAAGGCCTTTGCAAAGTGATCACATTCATTCGTGGCGAGGTCTGGAAGTCGGGGCCTGATTTCGTGGTCATTGATACCGGAGATCAAGGAATTAAAGTTCTGTGTCCGCCGGCCACTGCGCTGAGTCTGAGAGTTGGTGATCCCGTTTTTCTCCATACGTCTTTAATCGTGCGTGAAGATTCATGGACTCTTTACGGCTTTGCCCAAGATGACCAGTGTGCGATGTTTGATCTGGTGCAAACGGTCACTGGAATTGGGCCACGAATTGCTTTGGGAGTCGTAGCGAGCCTTTCACCCGCCGAGTTTTCTCAATCAATACTCTCCGAAGACTTGGATGCATTGATGTCCATCTCTGGAATTGGGAAAAAAGGTGCTTCTCGTATGGTGCTTGAACTCAAGGACAAAGTGATCGCATCCGGAGGTAGCGCTACGACCGGCACTCGAAGTAAACGCGCGCAGAGTTGGCGTGTGGCGGTCGGAGCTGGTCTTTCCTCCTTAGGGTGGACCGCCCGTGAATCCGAAGCCGCGATGGATGCGGTCGCCGAAAACTATCCAGAGCTGGTCGCCCTTGCGGAGCCCGATGTTGGCGAAATACTAAAAGCATCACTTCGGTCATTGGACCGCTCATGAATGAATCACTAGTTTTTGCTGAATCAAACGACGACGACTTTGAGGTTGAAGGTGCACTAAGACCGACAAGTTTGAAGGAATTCATCGGCCAGGATCGAGTCAAATCACAATTGGGGCTGGTGCTTGAGGCTGCAAATCGACGCGGTGGAGTGTGTGATCACGTGCTTCTCAGCGGCCCACCAGGTTTGGGCAAAACCACACTGGCCACGATCATCGCCACGGAACTTGGCGCTCCTGTTCGTCTGACATCGGGGCCAGCATTGCAACACGCCGGTGATGTAGCAGCTGTTTTGTCGAGTTTGCAACCGGGGGAGGTCTTATTTTTGGATGAGATTCATCGAACGGCTCGTGCAGCGGAGGAGATGCTCTACTTGGCCATGGAGGATTTTCGCGTTGATGTCATGGTCGGAAAAGGTCCCGGGGCAACCGCCATCCCCATTGATATTGCGCCATTCACTCTGGTTGGGGCTACTACCCGCGCCGGCATGCTCCCCTCGCCGTTGCGAGACCGATTCGGATTCACCGCGCACCTCGATTTTTATGAGAGTGCCGATCTGGCAACAATTATTGACCGAAGCGCGCGGCTTCTGGGCGTGGAACTGACTACAGAGGGCGCCGCCGAATTGGCAGGACGCTGCCGAGGAACTCCTCGAATTGCGAATCGTCTGTTGCGCCGAGTAAGGGATTGGGCTCAAGTGCACGGCACGGGTGTGGTTGATCTCGATGCTGCACAAAAGGCATTGGAACTTTATGAAGTCGACTCATTGGGTCTGGACCGGATCGATCGGGCGATCCTTGACGTGTTAATCAATCGCTTCGATGGTGGTCCCGTAGGACTTTCGACTTTGGCCGTTGCTGTGGCGGAGGAACCCGAAACGGTCGAGTCAGTCTGTGAACCTTTTCTCGTTCGCCTGGGCCTGCTGGCCCGCACGCCCCGAGGCCGCGTAGCCACTGCCGCTGCTTGGAAACACCTGGGAGTGGTCGGGGCGCCGAAGGATGTCATGGGTCAGGAAAGTTTTGAATTGCCCCTGTAAAGCACGAATCCCAAGGTGGCAGGTAACCTTGGGCAACACATCACCCTTAGGAGATTTATGGATATCTTGAGCCTTGCCCCAATACTGCTTCTCGTTGTCGCTTTTTATTTTCTACTGATCCGTCCCCAAAAGAATCGGCAAAAGAAGCACGCTGAAATGGTGAGCGCAGTAGCGCCGGGAACCGAGGTCATGACAACTGCCGGAATCTTTGGAACAGTCCGTGAGGTCAGTGATGAAGCGCTTAGTTTGGAGATTGCCCCAGGAACCGTGATTCGAATTCTTCCAGGGGCAGTTTCAAAGGTTATCCACCCGACTCTGTCCCCAATGGATGACGCCGAGTAGATTTCCCATCTTGCGGTGGAGGGACCCTGCACCGAAGTTTTGTCTATATGTTTGTTTGTACGCACCGGTACGAGGTGCGCCGATAAAGGAGCCACGTGGCAGTATCACCAAAAGCGCGTCCTTGGCGCCTGTTAGCACTCCTGGTAGTCACCCTCGCGGGCTTTAGTGTTTGGGCGCTCTTTCCGGGCTCAGACAATACGATCAGGCTTGGACTGGACCTCCAGGGTGGGACACAAGTAATTCTCATCCCTGAAGCGGTCACTGAAGGCGCTGAGATCACCGACGAGCAATTGACGCAAACGGTCGAGATTCTACGTGCTCGAGTGAACGGATTAGGTGTTGCTGAGGCTGAGGTGACAACGCAGGGATCGGGTGATGGCGCGGCAATCGTTGTATCGGTTCCCGGCGTGAATCAGGATCGAATTGTTGAATTGGTGCAGCAAACTGCACTGCTCAACTTCCGACCCGTGTGGGATATTTACGCGCCGACCCCTGTACTTCCAGCTGAGGGTGCTGCAACGGTGACGGCGGTGCCTCCGGTACAGGCTCCAGAAAATTCACCAGAGTTCCAGAGCGAATTGGCGGCTTTGGACTGTACGGATCCAACCGTCATCGCTGGTGGGACCCCCGATGACCCAGAGAAATGGCTAGGAACGTGTGAACAGACGGGCGCAACTAAGTACTCGTTGCAGCCGGCGTTTATTAAGGGAACAAATGTAACGAACGCTACGGCCGAACTTCCACAAGGTGGAGTCACATGGGTTGTCAGTCTTGAATTTGATTCTGAAGGTGCCTCGGCATTGTCGGCGGCATCAACGGAGCTGAGCGCTCTGCCAGAGTGTGGTACGGGCACTCAGCCCTGTAACGCTTTCGCAATTGTCCTTGACGGGATTGTCGTTTCGGCTCCGCGGTTCAATGAGCCGATTCTTGGCGGACAAGCACAAATTGAAGGTAACTTCACGGCTCAAGAAGCCAGAGATTTGGCGAGTATTCTCAAATTTGGCGCTCTGCCGATCACTTTAGATCCAGTTGATGTGACAACCATTTCACCCACCGTGGGTAATGATCAGCTCGTTGCCGGATTGATTGCAGGTGGGATCGGACTACTTCTCGTCATGTTGTATCTACTGTTCTACTACCGGCTACTAGGTATCGTGGCTGGACTTTCACTAGTGGTCGCCGGCGGATTGGTTTACGTCATATTCGTCGTACTGAGCAAGACCATCGGTCTCACTTTGACCCTCGCGGGAGTCGCAGGGGCGATCGTTGCAATTGGTATTACAGCTGACTCTTTCATTGTCTACTTTGAACGCATTCGAGACGAAATCCGCGACGGTAAGTCACTGCGACAAGCGTGCGACACTGGTTGGATCCGAGCTAGACGAACCTTGCTGGCGGCCGACTTCGTTTCTCTTCTCGCTGCAGTTGTTCTCTATCTGCTCTCCGTGGGTAGCGTTCGAGGTTTTGCATTCGTGCTGGGATTGATAACGGTCATAGACGTTTTGGTTGCATTCTGGTTCACCCACCCGGTTACGGTCCTGCTCGGACGCACAAAGTTCATGCAGAATGGATCACGTTGGACGGGACTGGATCCCAGCCGTCTTGGTGGAGTCAGCGTGGCCGACGCACTCGCGGGTAAATCCCGCCGCAAGCGAAGGGATGCATCAGCATGAGCAAACTGTCAAAGATTGGTCAGCGCCTGTATCAAGGCGACGTAACCATCAATTTCGTGGGGCGTTGGAAAACGTGGTACATAATTGGCGGGATCCTTTTGCTGGTCAGCGTCGGAGCATTGTTAGGCCGGGGGTTGAATCTTGGCATTGAGTTCAAAGGTGGCGCGGACTTCTCGCTTCCCGCAGCCACATGCTCGGTTGAAGAAGCCCGGGCAGTTGCAGAAACGGAAACGGGTGCTCAAACCATTGTGACCGTTACCGGAGCGGGCACTATCCGAGTCCAAACCCAAACACTTACCCCGGCAGAGTCATCAGTTCTTGCAGGTCAACTGGCTGATGTGTGCGGAATTGCAAAAGAAGACATTAAATATCAAGTAGTGGGACCGACCTGGGGAGCAGAGATTTCCTCGAAGGCATTGCAGGGCCTTATCGTGTTCATCCTCTTGGTCACCCTCTTCTTGACCCTCTATTTTGAGTGGCGAATGGCGGTCGCTGCACTGGTCGCACTCGCCCATGACTTGATCATCACCATTGGAATCTACGCCCTGATTGGGCTCGAAGTTACGCCGGCGTCGGTGATTGGGCTTCTGACAATTTTGGGTTATTCCCTCTATGACACGGTGGTCGTATTCGACAAAGTAAAGGAGAACACTCGCGGCCTGACCGGGCAGTCGGTTCTCACTTACAACGAAGCGGCAAACCTTGCGGTGAACCAAACTCTGGTGAGGTCTATCAACACATCTGTCGTTGCACTTTTACCGGTTTTCTCAATCATTTTTGTCGGAGCATTACTTCTCGGTGCAGGAACTTTGCTGGACTTGGCCGTCGTTCTCGCTATCGGAATGACCGTTGGTACTTTCTCATCCATCTTTATCGCGACGCCCGTTTTAGCCCAATTAAAGTCTGCAACGCCTGAGATGAAAGCGCTGTCAGCGCGGGTACATGCTCGTCGGGCTCAGGTGCAGCGAAAAAATGTTGAGACGGGACAGGGGGAGCTGTCAACAGAAGAGTTGACGATTCCCCGAAATCTCGATCCTGTTGAGCGAACCCAACCGCGAAGGGTGCCGCGCTCAAAACGCAAATGAGTTGGGATTTGAGCACCCGCTGCCGTGCGAGCGTAGAATAGATTTATTGGTCACGTTCAGTGGGAGGGCATATGTCTGAAGACGTAGTTACCCCGACACCGACGCTGTCCGCCTCAGGACCAGGGTCAACGATTGCTGAAAGTGGAATCCGTTCTCGGCTGTCACGCTTTGGCCCGAATCGATCGAGTCCATCGGAGATTGAACCGTTACTGCGGACATTGCGTAAGTACCACCCGAAGTCTGACACCAAAGTTGTCGAGCGGGCCTATGAAATGGCCCGGCATTTGCACCGTGATCAAAAACGACGATCGGGCGAGGACTACATCACGCACCCGGTGGCCGTTGCTGAAATTCTGGCTGATCTCGGAATGACGTCGGCAACGTTGGCGGCAGCACTCTTGCACGACACGGTGGAAGATTGCGGTTATTCCCTCGACGCTTTGAGGGAAGATTTTGGAGATGAAATAGCACTCCTGGTGGACGGAGTAACGAAGCTCGACAAGGTCACTTACGGAGATGCGACAGCGGCCGAAACCGTTCGAAAAATGGTAGTCGCAATGGCACGTGATATTCGGGTGCTTGTTATTAAGTTGACTGATCGACTTCACAACATGCGCACGTTGCGGTATTTACCCGATGCAAAACAGGAAAAGAAGGCACGCGAAACCCTTGAGATTTATGCACCTCTTGCACACCGGCTCGGGATGAATGCCATCAAGTGGGAGTTGGAAGATCTTGCCTTCGGGACGCTACATCCGAAAATGTTTGCGGAGATCGACTCACTGGTTGAGCAGCGGGCACCCTCACGTGAGCGAAATCTAAATCTCATCATTGCACAATTAAACGAGGACTTAAGAAACAGTAAAATTAAAGGTCAAGTAACCGGCCGGCCCAAACACTATTACTCGATTTACCAAAAAATGATCGTACGTGGCCGTGATTTCAATGACATCTACGACTTGATCGGCGTGCGAATTTTGGTTGACTCGATTCGTGACTGTTACGCAACGTTGGGAACCATCCATGCTCAGTGGAGTCCGGTACCGGGTCGTTTCAAAGACTTTATTGCGATGCCGAAATTCAATATGTACCAATCACTGCACACCACGGTGATCGGTCCTGACGGTAAGCCCGTTGAAGTTCAGATCCGAACTCATGAAATGCACCGTGCGTCCGAATATGGAGTAGCGGCACATTGGCGCTACAAGGGTGGAACTGAAGTAAAGACCGATGACTTCGCTTGGTTGCGTCAGCTTGTTGATTGGCAGCGCGAAACCGCCGATCCAAGTGAGTTCATGGACTCATTGCGGTACGACCTCGGGACCTCCGAAGTTTATATCTTTACGCCGAAGGGCGACGTTTTCTCACTGCCCGTGGCCTCAACGCCGGTTGACTTTGCCTACACCGTTCACACGGAAGTCGGACATCGTTGTGTTGGTGCACGAGTAAATGGAAAGCTTGTGCCTTTGGAATCAGAGCTAAAAAATGGCGATGTTGTTGAGATCTTTACCTCGAAATCCGATGGTTCAGGGCCCAGTCGAGATTGGTTGAACTTTGTTGTCTCAGCTCGTGCCAAGAGCAAGATAAAAGCGTGGTTTTCCAAGGAACGACGCGATGAGGCGGTGGAAAGCGGTAAGGACCAAATAGTGCGGGCAGTTCGTCGGCAAGGATTGCCACTTCAACGCATGATGACGAATGCGGCGTTGACGAGCATTGCTGCAGGACTGAATCAAGCAGATGTGACTGCCCTTTATGCATCCGTTGGCGAGGGGAGGATTTCTGCTCAAACGATCGTGGCTCGACTCATTGATGTCTCAGGGGGCGTTGACGGCGCGGCGGACGACACGGCAGAGGCATTTCGACCGACATTTGGGACCGCAACCAAATCGCGTAATCACGATGTCGGAGTGTTGGTCAACGGCGCCGACGATGTCTGGGTCAAGTTGGCGCGCTGCTGTACCCCAGTCCCGGGTGATCCGATTTTTGGATATGTCACCCGCGGATCTGGAGTATCGGTTCACCGTGGGGACTGTGTCAATGAGGACTCACTTCAATCTCAACCGGAACGATTGGTTGACGTTTCTTGGGCCCCAACGCCCAATAGCATGTTCTTGGTCAACATTGCGGTTGAGGCTCTCGATCGGGCCCGCCTATTAGCCGACGTCACGAGGGCGCTCTCGGACACGCATGTCAACATCCTGAGCGCATCGGTTTCCACCACGCGGGATCGGATTGCCACATCACGTTTCACATTCGAAATGGCCGATCCTAAACACTTGGGTTCAGTTATAAAAGCGGTACGCGGAGTTGAAGGTGTTTTTGACGCCTACCGTGTCTAAGATCTGAGATACTTAAGAACTGAGATACTTAAGAAC
>CANMNM010000003.1 GCA_947499275.1 Actinomycetota bacterium
CGGTAATACCTTCAAAGTCTTGAGCATTGCGCGTATACAGCGGAAGGTCATGAGCAAGTGCGGTGGCAGCAATGAGTGCATCAAATGCGCGGGCTTGTGTTTTTCGACCTGATTGACGTAAGCACCCGGCGACAATCGCAAACCTTCGTGCACACGCAGCATCAAATGGCAACGGGTCAAAAGAGGCTTCCGTTTGTTGTAGAACGAGTTGACGCATCGCTCGTTCCTGAGCGTTTTTTGACACGTGGCTCCAGTGGCACGGTCTACGACAGCAGCACGCAGACGCGCGACGGGCTCAGGGTTTCTCTGTTGGCTTTGCCGTAGCTAAGCCAGCGGTATGTGGGGGTTATCAGCCGTCCGGGATGCCTATCGGACGTAAGTCTGGCCGCGCGAGAGATCAAGTAATGAGCATGGCTCCTTGCCTACGACGGCCGTGAGAGCGGTGCCGTCTGCGGACATGCGAACCTTCACCGATTGGCTCGAATTCGACCAGCAATGCTCCCCACCGGATTTCACGGAGAGCGGATCGCGCCACGTGTCGGATCCCGGACCTTGCTGGCCAATCATCATCTGCGTCATCGGGGTGCCTGCGTTGAGCCCACCGATGCGGACGGTGCCTAACGGATCGACGCTGAAAGCGATCTGTGATTGGTACTGCCCGGCCGGCATGCCTTCATTCCAGGTCTCACCGCGATAGGTGAGTTGGTTGACTTGAGCGTCCTTGAAGAACCACATGCCTTGCGCGGAACCAGCCTCGCCCTGCGAGATCGTGCCGCACGCCGTCCCTGCCACCGGATCGCTGGATGGTGCTCCAAGCTTGGCGAGCCAGCGCTGTCGCTGAGTCCCGGAATAGGAGTCGTATGGGCAGACGGCGTGCAACTCTCCTGAAGCTCCAGGGGAGGATGTGAATCGAGCCTGATTGATGAAGGAGTTGGTTCGACTGCCGTCCTCCACTCGGAGGTCGAATGCGACGCTCTTGCCCGCCTCGCCCTGGAACCAGCCGATTTGCTCACCGGCCTTGATCCGGGTTGCGGTCACCGGCTGCCCAGCACTCGACGGCACCGGATTCTTGGGTACAACACCCGCGACCGCCCCGACAACCCCCTTGACGTGGTAAAGCTGAAGCGTGAAACCGCACCCAGCATCGAAGAAGAGTGAGTACTCCGGCTTGTACGCCGGATCGGTGCCGATCTTGTAATAGGCAGCCTGCGTAAGCGTCATGTCTACCGGGGCGTAGAGCGGCAACTGCTGCCCGTCGAGCGCTGGCTTCGAATGCACGTAGGAACGCACGGATATGGAGCCACCAAAGGCAGTCTGCTGCCCAATTGGCACAACGACTTGCACGTGGTCTGGATTGATGAAGTCTTTGGTGAACTTCGGTCGCGCCGTGCAGCCCGGCTTGGAACTCGAGCCATTGACGAGTTGCCAGAAGAGTTTGCCCTTGTTCTTGCCCTTCACGACCTTGGCGCAGATAACCGTGCGACTCGGCCCATCACCCTGCGTCGCGCCCGCCTTCTTGCACGCCTTGCCCTCCACGGTTGCGGCCGTAGCTGGCGCAGGGACGACGGTCGTCGCTAGAGCCGCAGTCATGAACGCAATGACCGCGATGACCACGACGGTTCGGATCAATCGCATACGACCTCCTCAAGGACAGGATCTTCGATTTTCGCGACGGCGACACCCGTTTATGAAGCTCGATCATGAGTGCAGGGTAATATCGTAAGTCACGCACTGAAACCTCATTCGCATACTAACGTTATCACCAGCGATACAAATGTCACCTTATGGACAACTCACTGTATTTGGGGTTGGAAGCGGCAGTAGCTAGGGACCGGGCTGGATGTAGCGACAAGTGAACGCCCAGTTGGTTCCCGTACAACTCGCCACCGAGCCGTACCCGCACTAATTGAAGCTGGATTTCTGCTGACCTGTCCCATCCCAGATGCCCTATCGGTGGAGAACTGGCATCCGGATTCACTTGATTGGCGTGAGGGATTAGCCTCTTAGAATTCCCAAACATTAAGCGCTCGAGGCATCTGACTCACAATAATTTGTCCATGACTGAGTTACCGCCCCTCGGGCGCCGCGGCTTCATCGGGCTTGCAGCAGGGGCCATCGCTGCCCTAATCATTCCGGGAAGCGCGGGTGCGCATGGTAGAGCGCAGAGCGCAGGTGTCGCGCGGTCGATGCCAGCTACGTGGCCAAGTGCCACCAAGTGGTCATCCCTTGCAGCGCAAGTGGGCGATCGTCTGATCAAGCCAAAACAACCCTGGGCACGGTTGGGAACAGGCCCAATCCCCAAACGTTTCTTCAATCCGTGGTTCTTGGAAGAGCAGCCAGGAGCAACCCAGTCGACGGGCATGTTCAAGGCTTGGAAGTCAACGCCGAGTAGTTATGCCATCGTGGTTCGTGAAGAGTCAGACATCGTCGCGGGTGTGAATTTCGCGCGCGAGAACGATGTGCGTTTGGTCATCAAGGGAACCGGCCATGATTACTACGGTCGCTCCACCGGTCCGCGCGATTCGCTGCTTATCTGGACCCATCACCTCCGCAACATCACGGTGCATCAGAAGTTTGTCCCGGCAGGTGCTCCGCAGGGTAGAGCCGCAGTATCTGCCGTCACCACCACCGCAGGCAACCGCTGGCTCGAGGCCTACAAGGCAGCCTCGGCAGCGGGGCTCTATATCCAAGGTGGTGGCTGCACCAGTGTGGGTGCCTGCGGTGGATTTGCATTGGGTGGAGGTTTCGGTTCATTCAGTAAGAGGTACGGGAGCGGTGCTGCTGGAGTCATTGAACTCGAAGTAGTCCTTGCCGACGGCAGCATTGTCACGGCAAACGAATATCAGAATTCGGATCTCTTCTGGGCCCTAAGAGGTGGAGGCGGTGGCACTTTCGGTGTGGTGACCCGCATGACGCTGTTGGCTCATCCCGAACCCAAAATATCGGGTTGGATCTCTGGACCCATTGTCGCAAAGACCGACGCCGCTTTCAAAGAGTTGCTTGAGATGTACGTAAAGTTTGTTGCATCGACCCTCAGCACGCCCGTGTACGGGGAGGGAGTGATTCTCAATCCCGATTATGGAATGGCAACGTCATACACGGGCATGAACGTTATGCAGGTGGGCACGACGTTTCTGGACATCACCACCGAACAAGCCGAAGCCGCCTGGGCTCCGTTTCTCTTTGAGTTGAAATCCCGATCAAACGATTTTGATGTTAACGTCACATTCAGCTCAGAACCGTTCTCAGAGCGGTGGCGACCAACGGATCGCGAAGCGATATTTGATGATCGGCCGAAGGCACCCAAGGGCTACTTCTGGTGGAAAGGCAATGCTTCTGAAGTTGCTGCTTACTGGGGCGGCTACGACGGTCGCGGAGTGCCCTTCGCTATGACTCAGGGTGCAAATGCACCAGTGCTGGCGCAGGCGCTGTTCGATGCTTCCCGCACAAGCCTCGTTCTGTGGCAGACAAATAAGGCGTTGTATGGCGAACACCCCGAGGCGCGCATGCGCGATAAGACCACGTCGATCAACCCGGCTGTCTTCAACAACGTTGCTTTCATCACGATCGGGGCCTGGAAGCAAGGAAAATATCCGGGGCTCACAGGACATGAACCGATGAGAGCGGAATCGCAAGCGCAGCACGATGGCGTGATGGCGGCCTCAGTAAGCCTTCGCGGTGTTACTGAAACTGGCGGTTCCTACTCCAATGAAGGAAGCTACTTCGAGAAGGATTGGAAGCAACAGTTTTGGGGGAGTAACTACCCGCGACTTCTCCGCGTGAAGAAGAAGTACGACCCCACCAATCTCTTCACTGTTCATAAAGGAGTGGGTAGCGGGGACTAAATCCCTCAAGGATTTCGTCTATCGCAATACTTTAATGATTCCACGGTTCCCCTTTGGATTCATGCACATATGACACACCTGAACACATTGCCTATTCGGGCAATGTTGGGTGCGCGAGGGGGGAGTTGAACCCCCACACCCTTTCGAGTACACGGACCTGAACCGTGCGCGTCTGCCTATTCCGCCACTCGCGCGTGATGCTGGGAAAGGTTACCGCCACGCGTATATATAGCGTGAGGGTGGATCCGGCCTTTACGGGTAACATCACCATGTGGGTATTTTGGAACGATTCGAGGATTCACTGGATCGCATGGTGAGTGGGGCATTTGCACGGGCATTTAAGGCAGAAGTGCAACCCGTTGAGATTGCTTCCGCTCTTCAGCGTGAAATAGACGACCGGGCCGCGGTCATTGACCGGGAGCGCACCGTCGTCCCCAATATATTCAATATTGAACTTTCGACCCATGACTACCGTCGCTTAGCTGTGTTCAAAGACGCGCTCTGCACTGAATTAGGTACCTTGGTTAAGGATTACTCGGGGGAGCAGCGCTACACGCTCTTAGGGGCACCCTTTGTTTCACTGGGTGAGGACACTGAATTGGAGACCGGGATTTTCCGGGTTCGCTCTGAGGCGCGAGCTGAAGTGAGCGCTCAGGGTGGTGGCTCAGCTGCAGTCGTTGGACAACCACGCCTTGAAGCGGGTGGGTCGGCGTACCCACTGGTTCGGGCAATTACCCGGATGGGTCGTGGCACCGATGTTGATATTCGGATCGAAGATCCCGGGGCCTCACGTAACCACTGTGAAATTGTTTTGGGTTCACCGATTTACCTGCGCGACCTGGATTCAACAAATGGAACGTTTCATAATGGGGAGCGAATCACAGAGGTTCCCTTAGTGGACGGTTCAGTCGTTCAAATCGGGACAACCTCACTGGTGTTTCGGAGCGGCTGACCCATGTCCGAGCTCGCACTAACGCTGGTCCGGCTCGCGTTCCTGGCCTTGCTGTGGGGCTTTGTCCTCGCGACGGTATTGGTGCTGCGACGTGACATTCGTCAACCAGCAGATGCAACCAGTTCGGGGAAATCTGAGAAGAAGTCAAAGGGTCGGCAACCTAAACCACCAAAACCACCAAAGATTTCTCGTAAGCAAAAAGTTCGGGGTAATCGCCTCGTAGTAATTGACGGTCCACTTGTTGGAACGGTCGTTGCGCTCGACGGCAAACAAATTACTTTAGGCCGCGCACCCGACTCAACAATTATTATCGATGACGACTACGCCTCAAGTCGACATGCACGAATCTATGAATCAGAAGGATCTTGGGTTGTCGAAGATTTAGGTTCAACAAATGGGACGTGGATTGATCGATCTCGAATCACAACGCCAACCGTTCTCCCCGTCGGTGCACCACTTCGTATTGGTCGCAGCACATTGCAGATTCAGAATTAATCCCGATGACTGAATTGAGTTTGCGTTACGCCGCCAAGTCTGACATTGGTTTGGTGCGTCAAGGCAATGAGGATTCCGGTTATGTAGGACCACGTTTGCTGTTGGTCGCAGACGGCATGGGTGGGCATGCGGCCGGTGAGCTTGCATCAGCTTTAGCCATTGCAACCGTTGCTGATCTTGACGTTCACCCGCCAACTGATTCTGACATCTTGACCTTCTTGTCTGACTCAATTGACAAAGTTGGTGAAGAGATAAAGGACTTGATCAACGAGGACCCTGAACTCACCGGGATGGGAACCACGGTTACCGGCTTGTATTGGCTTGGTGGCCGTGTCGCCATTGTGCACGTTGGTGACTCACGCGCGTATCTACTGCGTGATGGTGAACTGCAAAAACTCACCCACGATCACACCTACGTTCAAACTCTCGTTGACTCCGGTCGGATCACTGAAGCTGAAGCGGCTGTTCACCCGCGGCGCTCACTGCTCATGCGAGCACTTGACGGAATGAATCCGGTGGAACCTGATCTCTCGGTGCGCGAGGCACGAAAAGGTGACCGATTCTTATTGTGTTCTGACGGTCTCTCTGGAGTATTGAGTGACATGGAAATCGCGTACACGCTGGGTTCGGGTGAACCGACCGGAGTGGTTACCCAACTAGTTGACCTTGTGTTGGAGCGTGGAGCACCTGACAATGTCACCGTTGTTGTCGCTGATGTAATTGAACGAGAGTCCGAGGGTGAGTTGCCTTTAACGCCCCCGGTTGTTGTTGGCGCTGCCGGTGAACCGCGGGTGCGGTTGCAGTTACCAAATACACGTTTCCCCGATGACGCTCAACCAGATCCAGATAAGCCCGATGCGCCTGAACCATTTGACTTTGGTAGCCAGACAGCACCACAGGTGCTGATTGACACAGAACTGGTTGTTCCCGCTGCCGAGCAGGCACTATATGACCGAGAGGCGCAAACGCGGGAACAAGCAATAAGAAGAAATCGCCGTCAAAGAATTATTGGGTACGTGAGCGGTGTCGCTGTTGTTGCCGCGATTACTTTTGCTGCACTCTTTGGAACCCAACAGTGGTTGGGTCGCCAGTGGTACGTGGCTGTTAACGGGAGTGCGGGAACAGGAACGGTCGCAATCTATAACGGTGTCCAGGGAACTTTGGCGGGAATTTCACTGTCAAGCATTGATTCGCAATCAACTCTTGTGGTTGGGTCACTCCCACTTTTCGATCAAGAATTGGTGAGTAAGGGGATCCCAGCCGCTAGTTTCGAGGATGCGCAACGCATAGTTGTCGAACTTGAAAGTCGGGCTGCCGAGTGTCAAGCACTCATTCCGCCACAGGGTTGTCCGGGGAGCTTGCAATGAGTAACCGACGCAACGTTGAATTGGTACTCCTCGTTTTTGCTTGGATATTAGGAATTTTAGGTACTTTGCAGGTGGGTTGGTCAACGGGTGAGGGAACCCCACCGCGATTGTGGATCACCACGGCCGCTGTGGCACTTATTGCTTTGGTGATGCACCTTGTTGTTCGTTTTCGAGCCACCTACGCTGACCCAATCATGTTGCCGGTGGGCACGCTGCTCACTATTTTTGGTTTGATCATGATTTATCGGCTCGATGTAGCCGATGCCCGGCGAGCTGAACTCAATGACGCACCGATTCCTACACCGGATGTTTACTCGCAATTGACATGGTTCGCGATTGCTGGGATTTTGTTCTGCGGAGTACTCATTCTTTTGCGTGATCACCGCCGTCTCCAGCGCTATACATTCACTTTCGGTCTATTGGGCCTTCTCCTCATGGTGTTACCGCTTGCACCTGTAATCGGGACAACCGTGAATGGTGCAACTTTGTGGATTCGGGTTGGCACATTCTCATTCCAGCCAGCGGAAATCGCGAAAATCTTGCTCACCATATTTTTTGCCGGCTACTTGGTGAAAACTCGCGACTCACTTGCACTGGTACGTACTAAAGTTTTAGGTGTTGGATTACCGCGGGCTAAAGACTTAGGTCCGATCGTGATTGCTTGGGCTATCTCTCTCGGTGTTCTCGTTTTCCAACGTGACCTTGGAACCTCACTTCTTTTCTTCGGTTTGTTCGTATCGATGCTTTACATCGCCACTCAACGAAGGTCTTGGTTGTTTATCGGATTCTTCCTTTTTCTTGGTGGAGCGTATTTCGCTTACTCAACATTTGGTCACGTTCAAGCGCGAGTGACCGTATGGATTGATCCATGGACGTATGCAGACACATCGGGTTACCAAATCGTGCAATCAATTTATGGGCTCGCGAACGGCGGGATTTTAGGCGCTGGCTTGGGACAGGGCTTCCCCAATCTTGTTCCGTTTGCGAGTACCGACTTCATAATTTCCGCCCTCGGTGAAGAGCTAGGCATCACGGGAATCTTTGCGATTTTGTTGCTGTACGGAATTTTGATTGAACGAGGATTACGGACCGCAATAACTTGCCGTGACGGTTTTGGGCAGCTCCTTGCCGCTGGTTTGTCAATAACTTTCGCCTTGCAAGTATTTGTCATTGTTGGTGGAGTTACCGGTTTGGTGCCACTTACCGGTTTGACTACACCCTTTCTCTCCTACGGTGGGTCAAGTTTGATCGCAAACTGGGTAATCCTTGCTTTGTTGCTTCGAATCTCAGACCGCTCTCGTCGACCTGATCTCTCGAAAGTCTCCCCTGATGATGCAATGACCCAGGTGGTTCCGAGAATGAAACAGTCATGAGTCGCCAGATTCGAAGGCTGTCATTTGTCTTCGCGTTGCTTTTTGTTGCGTTGTTGGTAAATGTGACATTGATTCAAGTAATTAATGCTGGTGATTATCGATCACGGGCTGGGAACCAACGGGTGTTGTTAGCCGAGTACGACCGTGAACGTGGACCGATTTTAGTTGCCTCTGATCCTGTTGCTCGCTCGGTTGAAACCGGAAACACGCTGACGTATTTGCGTAAGTACAGCAATGGGCCGCTATATGCACCGGTCACCGGGTTCTATTCCCTTGTCTATGGAGCTACCGGGTTAGAGCGCACCGAGAACCGAATCTTGAACGGAAAAGCTGACATCTTCGCGGTAGATCGCGTACAACAATTAGTTTCAGGGCGGCAACCTGTTGGCGGTGCGGTAACAACGACTATCAATGCAGCGGCACAGAAAGCTGCCTACCAAGGCCTTAAAGGGAAACGGGGAGCGGTCGTCGCAATCGAACCTGCAACCGGGCGAATATTAGCGTCGGTACAGATGCCATCTTTTGACCCTAACCGACTTTCCAATCATGATCCCGCAGATATTCGCACCTATTACGACGAACTTGAGGCTGATCCGGATAAGCCATTATTGAACCGACCCATTGTTTCCCTTAATCCACCCGGATCAACTTTCAAAGTTGTTGTTGCCGCGGCGGCTTTAGCATCGGGTCGCTTTACCGCGGACTCAATTTTACCTGGGCCAAAGACGTATCAACTTCCGAATTCAACCAAGGAACTGCGTAATTGGACGGGTAAGGAATGTGGCCCGGACGGGAAAGTCACCTTGCGAGAAGCACTAGCAATCTCGTGCAACACGGCATTTGCCTGGTTGGGGAATGAACTCGGAGCGGCCGCTCTTCGTGACCAGTCCGAGGCATTCGGGTTTAATAACGGGTTTGAGATTCCCCTACGCGCGGCCACTTCCCTGTTCCCACAGGATCCTGATGCGCCTCAAACGGCCTTGTCGGCAATTGGTCAATTTGATGTTCGGGCAACCGCATTGCAGATGGCCATGGTGATGGCTTCCGTTGGTAACAGCGGTCGCACCATGAATCCATATTTGGTCCAGGAAATTCGTGGCCCTGATCTATCAATTTTGCAGACAACAGACCCAAGCCAATTTGCTGATGCCCTCAAGCCGAGTAATTCACTCTCGTTAACGGAAATGCTGGTTAATGTTGTGGAAAATGGTACGGGGACTAACGCCAGGATCCCTGGTGTTCGGGTTGCCGGCAAGACGGGAACCGCCCAAACTGGTAATGACGCTCCCTCTGTTGCCTGGTTTATTTCATTCGCTCCGGCGGCAGCTCCCAAAGTCGCGGTCGCTGTTGTTATCGAGGAGAGTGGCGCCGCTGAGGTCAGTGGTAACGGGTTAGCGGCGCCGATTGCCAAAGCTGTGATGGAAGCGGTGCTAGGACGATAACTCAGAATGGCCACGTAGTGTGACATGATCTGGGACGAGCAGTATGGGAAGTATGGAGGGCACGTGAGCGAAGAAGAAAAGGGTCGCATGCTCGGTGATCGGTATGAAATTGGTGCCGTGATTGGCCGAGGTGGCATGGCTGAGGTCCATGAGGGCCGCGACCTGCGTTTGGGTCGCCGAGTTGCCATCAAGATTTTGCGCCCTGATCTCGCTAAAGACCCGTCTTTCCAGGCCCGCTTCCGCCGTGAAGCACAAAGTGCTGCTTCCTTGAATCACCCAAATATTGTCGCTGTTTATGACACCGGACAGGACACGCTCTCACCTGAAGGTGACAACGGTGAGCCGGCCGTAGTTGTTCCCTACATCGTTATGGAATTCGTTGACGGAATGACCCTGCGACAAATTGTTGCCAGTGGACGTCGACTTCTGCCTGAGCGAGCTTTAGAAATTACTGCCGGAATTTTATCGGCATTGGATTACGCGCACAGGCATGGAATTGTTCACCGTGACATTAAACCTGCAAACGTCATGCTGACCCGCACCGGTGATGTAAAGGTCATGGACTTCGGTATTGCTCGCGCGATCAATGACGTTTCATCCACTATGACATCAGCGTCAGCCGTAATGGGGACAGCACAGTATTTATCTCCCGAGCAGGCTCGCGGTGAAGTTGTTGACGCGCGAAGTGATTTGTATTCAACAGGTGTCGTGCTTTTCGAGTTACTCACCGGGCGGGCACCGTTCACTGGCGACTCCGCTGTCGCAATTGCCTATCAGCATGTGAGTGAAATGCCTGCGATCCCCTCCACGATCGATCCTGGGGTTTCACCTGAAGTTGATGCTGTTGTGATGCGGGCGCTCGCAAAACGTGCCGATGACCGTTATCAAAGCGCGAGTGACTTCCGTGCAGACGTGGAGCGGGCAATCGCTGGTTCACCCGTAACTGCAGCAATACCAACGATTGTGGCAGACCAAACAGCCATGATGACACCTTTAGATGCATCAGGAATAAACACGGACAACAAAAAGGTTTCCATTAACAGCCGGAAAGGACGCAGTAGTGGTGTCTTTTGGGTTCTTTCACTTATTGCAATCGGTGCGGCAATCATTGGCGCCGTTGTTATTGGCAGGTTTCTTGTGGGCAGTGACGGTGGCAATGTTGTCACGGTTCCCAGCCTTGACGGGCTCACCATTGACCAAGCTGCCGAGACACTAGCCGAATACGAATTGCGAATCGGTGCGCAAACACCTGAAATCTCTGAGCGACCTGAAGGAACAATCATTGCCCAGCAACCGGCAGCCGGTGAAGGAATAGAGCAGGGGCAAGCGGTCAACGTAACTGTGTCATCGGGGCGTGAACAATCAACTGTGCCGCAACTTGTAGGACTTACAACACTTGACGACGTTCGGGTTGCTCTCTCTGATTTCGGCTTAGTACTTGGTTCAATTACTGAAAGTGACTCTAATCAACCCGGTGGTTACGTACTTGAACAAAATCCGGGTGAAGGAACCCAGGTTGCAGCTGGTAGCGCCGTTGACATTGTGGTGTCATCAGGATTAGTTGAACTGCCTAATGTAACGGGCGCAACAGAGGCCCAGGCCCGAAGTGATTTGGCTCAAGCTGGTTTCGAAGTGCAGGTTGTGGAGCAGGAGTCTTCAATTTCATCACCCGGACAGGTTCTCGCTCAATCACCCCAACCAGGAACTCAATTGGCTCGTGGCTCACTGGTGACAATTACGGTTGCGATTGCAGCCCCTGTTGCGACGCCAACTCCGGCACCTACTCCAACAGATGTTCCTGTTCCAACACCAACGGATGTTCCTGTTCCGACACCAACGCCGATTCCATAAAAAACCGACGCTTACGCGTGTGAAGTGATGGTCACCTGAGGAATGCTGGCAAGTTTCTCGAGTGCTTCTGGGAAACCGCAGTCATTCAACCAATTGGCGAGCATTTCGTGACCACCCTCGGTAAGAACTGACTCAGGGTGGAATTGCACGCCTTCAATCGGTAGTGACACGTGTCTGACGCCCATGATCACACCGGTTTCAGAAACTGCCGTCACGGTGAGCGTCTCGGGTACCGTGTCTGGATCCAAAGCAAGTGAGTGGTACCTCGTGGCCGTGAAGTTCTCTGGCAGCGTGCTCATCACGCTTTTTCCGGTGTGTGAAATCTGCGAAGTTTTTCCATGGAGAAGTTCCGGGGCTCGGCTGATCACACCACCAAAAGCTTCAGCGATCACCTGGTGTCCAAGGCACACCCCAAAAATGGGGACTGCACCATGTGTCCCCTTCACAATTTCCAAGCACATTCCGGCGTCCTGCGGGGTACCTGGGCCGGGTGAAATCAACACTCCGTCATAGGAAATGGCTTCTTCCACTGTGACATCTTGGTTCCGTTTTACCGTGACATCGGCACCCAATTGGGCTAAATATTGGACAAGATTGAACACGAAAGAGTCATAGTTATCAATCACAAGAATCCGCGGCACACTCACGTGAGGAAGTATGGCAGGGTATGGTTACCGTTGCGTACGAGCACTTGCGCACGAGATAAAAATGAATGTGAATTGAACGTGAATTGACCTTAAGGGAGAATCCGGTGCCAGAGTCCAAGCGACGTAAGAAGAACGTGTTTACACCCGAGCAAAAAATGGGTGAGCGTAAGGTCGCACGCCTGGGATCCCCTGCTTGGCTCGCACCCACCATGGTTGCCTCATTCGTGATTGGCTTGTCCTATTTGGTGGTTTTCTACATTGCTGGCCCTGATGTCCCCATAATGAACAGCATCGGTGGGGACCTCAACGCCCTGCTGAATGTAGGAATTGGCTTTGCATTCATTATGGTCGGGTTTGGGCTCGCAACTCGCTGGAAGTAATTCCTGTCTCACGAATCACATTCGTTACCAAAATCCCAAAAAATTGTGGAAAAGTTATGAGGGGTTTTGCACTTTTACACAGCCTTTCCCCAATTGGGGACAAACTACATGCTTGTTATTTTACCCTTTGACTCACCATGAGTGTCTTCCAGTAACACGGGTAACTCCTGCTTCACCACATTCATTATTTACGCACTACGCTGTGGCGCATGGCTGGCAATCGGATGGATCCTTGGATCGACTCCTACGCTGCGCGTGCCCAAGGTTTGACCGCATCCGCTATTCGCGCACTATTTGCGGTCGCGTCCCGGCCTGAAGTAGTTTCCCTTGCTGGCGGAATGCCATTCGTTTCTGCATTGGATTCCGATCGTTTTGCGGAGATCGCGGCTCGGGTTGTTCGTGAGCAGGGTGCGGTGGCTTTGCAGTACGGCTCGGGCCAAGGCGATCAAACTCTGCGGGAGCAGATCCTCGAGATTTCTGGCCTGGTCGGTGTTCGTTCTCACCCTGACGACGTAGTTGTCACGGCCGGTTCGCAAATGGGACTTGATCTCGTTACAAAAATATTCTGTGACCCAGGGGACACGGTTCTTGTTGAGTCACCCTCCTATGTAGGTGCCCTCGGAGTATTCCGCAGCTATCAGTGCAATGTTGTTCATGTTGCAATGGATTCAGAGGGTTTAGATCCACAAGCTTTGCGTGAGGCATTGGTTACCGCGCGCGCTAGCGACTCACCGGTCAAACTCATCTATACGATCCCCTCATTTCATAACCCCGCAGGACTGACCCAAGGCTTCCATCGTCGACAAGAAATTCTGGCGATCGCCCAAGAATTCAATGTGCCTATTTTGGAAGATGATCCATATGGGTTACTCGGTTTCGAGGGTGAGCCACCGCAGGCGATCCGATCTCTTGATGACCAAGGTGTGATTTACCTCGGTTCTTTCTCAAAAATTATTGCTTCAGGTTTGCGGGTGGGCTGGGTCATTGCACCCCACGGCGTCCGGGAGAAATTGGTTCTTGCCGCTGAGGCAGCGACACTGTGTCCGAGTAACTTTTCACAGTTGACCGTGTCTCGCTATTTGGCTGAGCAGCCGTGGCAACAACAAATCAAGGTTTTCCAAGAGTTGTATCGGGAACGGCGTGATTCACTCCTTCAATCAATGCAAGCTTTGATGCCTGCGGGGACAACGTGGACCGTGCCCAAAGGCGGTTTTTACTCGTGGGTGACCCTTCCACATCAACTTAATGCCACAACAATGTTGCCACGAGCGATCAGTTCATTGGTTGCCTACGTTCCTGGAACCGGCTTTTATGCCGATGGCCAAGGCACCCACAATTTACGGCTGTCCTACTGCTACCCCGAGCCTTCCCGCATCGAAGAAGGTGTTCGCCGTTTAGCAGGAGTCATCGATGCTGAACTTGATCTGGTTAATACTTTCGGCATCAAGACTTCCGATGAAGCGCCAGGGAATTCCCGGCCGCAACTTAACCCTAATTCAGATTTATTTTAAGGAACTCATGCGCATTGCAATACTTTCCGGTGGCCTTAATGCTGAGCGTGATGTTTCACTTCGCTCGGGTCGACGGGTGGCTGAATCTCTTCGCGACACAATGCCCGATGCTGAAATTGTTGAGGTTGACCTTAACGGGGAATTCCTAGATTCACTGGGGTCGGCAACCGGCGTGCATTCATTCGACGTTGTTGTCCCCTTGATTCACGGGGCCATAGGTGAAGACGCCACCCTCCGATCCATGTTGGAACTAAAGGGGATCCCATTTGTTGGTAGTAGCGCAGCGAGTGCAGCCCGATCATTCGATAAATGTGTTGCCTCGGGCCTTGTCCCCAATGGGAGTGCGCCAAAGTTCGTCGCTTTCCCCCAAAGTTTCTTTCGTGAAATGGGTGCCCCTCGAATCTTGGAGACGGTTATCGAGGGTATTGGATTACCCCTTGTTGTTAAACCAATCAGTGGTGGCTCAGCATTAGGTGTTCGCTTGTGCACCGAAGCGGAGCAGGTAGCCCCCGCTCTGGTTGACGCGTTCGGTTACGGGGATCGAGTCATGCTTCAAAGCGCTGTCAGTGGAACTGAACTCGCGGTCACGGTGATTGACATTGGAGGAGAAGCCAGCGCGTTACCTCCGGTAGAGATTGTGCCCGTGAATGGGGTTTATAACTTTGATGCGCGCTACACGGCTGGTGCAACTGAGTTTTTTGTTCCTTGCCGACTTGAGGCAGATGTTGTCAAGCGAGTGTGTGAATACGCGGTCGCCGTACATAAATCCCTTGGTCTGCGAGATATTTCGCGCACTGATCTGATCGTGGATTCTGATGGCACCATTTGGTTTTTAGAAGTTAATATCGCACCCGGTATGACCGAGACCTCACTTGTTCCCCAAGCAATTGAAGCAGCTGGACTCAGTGTTGGTGGTGTCTTTGCCCAACTGGTGACTCAAGCAGCCACCCGTTCCCACTAACGAGGGTCAAGTAGTTCGGCGATTCGCCGTGCGTCAGAAATATCCGCGCATTCAATAACAATTTTTCCTTGTGAATTTTTCTTTGCAAAGCCTTCAAATTTTATCCGGGTATCTGTTGCATCCGTTATTCGTTCATTGAGAACCCTGAGTGCTTCTTCAAGTTCTTCTGAACGTCCTTTTTTCTTTGCCCCTTTACCCGAAGACTTTCCTTTCGGTGCAGCTATCGCAATGATTTCTTCAACACTACGAACACTTAATCCCTCTTTTACGATACGCGCGGCCATTTGATCCATTGCCTCAGGTGAATCCAAACTTAGTAAAGCACGTGCATGACCTGCACTGAGCACTCCCGCTGCGACTTTTTGCTGAACACTTGTTGGTAACTTCAACAACCGGATCGTGTTTGTTACCTGGGGACGGGAACGCCCAATTCGTTTGGCTAATTCATCTTGCGTGCAATCAAAGTCGGACAACATTTGAGAGTAGGCGGCAGCTTCTTCTAACGCGTTGAGATTTGATCGGTGCAAATTTTCCAGTAACGCATCACGCAGCATGTTTGAGTCTTCGGTGTTGCGAATAATTGCTGGAATGTTTTTAACACCCGCTAATTTGCTCGCCCGAAGTCGCCGCTCGCCCGCAACAAGTTCATAGGAACCTGTTTTTGATAAACGCACAACAATGGGTTGTAATAGTCCGATTGTTTTGATAGAAAACACGAGTTCATCGAGTGCCTCTTCGTCGAACACTGTGCGTGGTTGTGCCGGGTTCGGTGTAATTGAGTCAATGGGTAATTCGAGGTAGGTGGCAGGTGTAGCGGATTCAGTTTTCCGTGAGTTCGGTGCCGTGCCCGGGTTGGTTGCCGGTGCTTCGGTGGGAATGAGCGCGCCGAGACCTTTACCGAGTCCGCGTGGTGCAGCTGCCATCATCGCTCCTAATTGTGGATAACTTGTTTATAACCTGTGAATTAAACGATTATGCTATCGAGTTGGGCGGCGGCTTCCCGGTAGGAAATCGCGCCAGAAGAAGTTGGGTCATAGGTCAAAACTGTTTGGCCATAGGACGGCGCCTCGGAGACTCGAACATTTCGAGGAATAATCGTGTCCAAAACCCGGGCACCAAAATGACTGCGGACTTCATCTGCCACCTGACTGGCTAGGCGGGTGCGACCGTCATACATGGTCAAGATCACTGCGGTGACTTCCAAATCCGGGTTGAGATGAGCTTTGATCATTTCCACGGTTTTTAATAGTTGGGAAAGACCTTCCAAGGCGTAGTATTCGCATTGAATAGGGAGAAGGACTTCACGGGCCGCCACCAACCCATTGAGGGTGAGTAACCCAAGGCTGGGTGGGCAGTCTAAGAAAATGTAGTCAAAATTGCGGGTGGTCAGCAGGGTGTCAATTTCTTCGCGTAACCGGTGCTCCCGATTCGGGGTGGAAACCAGTTCCACTTCGGCTCCGGCCAGGTCAATTGTCGCTGCGATCCCGAAGAGGTTAGGAATATCGGGGCATTGGGTAATGACATCGGATAGGGAAGCATCCCCCATTAATACATCGTAAACTCCCGGGGTTCCCTCAGAGTGGTCGATTCCCAAAGCCGTGGTCGCATTACCTTGCGGATCCATATCAATAACGAGCGCGCTCTTGCCCGCTAAAGCCATAGCAGCGGCAATATTCACGGTTGTGGTGGTTTTACCCACCCCACCCTTCTGGTTTGAAATCGTGATGATCCGGGTCACGTGGGCCACCCTAGGCCGGCTTTTTTACCCATTTCCTCGATATTCACTTCTAATGTTTCACGGGAAACATCGACCGGCCAACCAAGGCCTGCGGGTTTTTCATGGGGATCGGGTTGCTGTGGCACGGAGCCATTGTGTCGCATTTACTTAGGCGCCAGTTCGCCGGGCCCGCACCACCGTGGTCTCTGGTTCCACCACGCCGGCTCCGCAGGTCAACACGGAGATTTCGGTGATCCTATATTGGCTGATTGCCTGCGCTGCCTCATCAATTTCACTTTGAGCACTAGAGCCTTTGAGCGCAATTAGGTCACCAACGGGTTTAAGTAAAGGCATGGTCCAGCCCAGCAATCGTTCCATCGGAGCGACAGCTCGCGCGGTCACAATGTCCACGCCGGTCCAATTAGGTGTTGTTATTACTTTTTCGGCCCGGGCTCGTAGCACGGTGACTCGATCTGTTAATCCAAGGTCAATGACCGCTTCGGTTAAAAAGGTTGCCCGGCGTAGGAGTGGCTCAATCAGAATCATGGTGAGGTCTGGCCGAGTGATTGCCCACACCAATCCTGGCAAGCCCGCGCCGGACCCAACGTCAGCTACGAGGGCGCCCTGGGGAATAAGGCCCAGTGCGGGCTCGGCAACCACGGCGCAATTGAGAATATGTCGATCCCATAGACGAGGCATTTCACGCGGGCCCATCAGACCCCGATCCAGCCCCGGCCCAGCCAAAACCTCTTGGTATCGCTCTAATTCAGCGCTAAATGGGCTAAGCCAAGGGGGTAACTCGCCCGATGTTTCACGGGAAACCATAGGTTAGGAGACCCGAATAACCACTCGGCGATTGGGTTCATCACCTTCGGATTCGCTGGCAAGGCCCAAGGTTCCCACGATGTCATGGACCACCTTGCGCTCATAAGGGTTCATGGGAGCCATGCGGACAGGGGCTGAGGTGCGTTCGGCCTCGGCGCACGCGGTCTTGGCAGCTTCCTCGAGAACCACTTTTTGCTTGCCTCGGTAGCCGGCAATGTCCAGCATGAGGCGTGAGCGCTCACCGGTCTCGCGCGCTGCGGCCAGTCGAGTTAGCTCCTGAAGTGATTGAAGTACCTCACCGTCGTCACCGATCAGGTGTGACAACTCACCTTTTTCCACCTCAACAATGGACACGCGTGCCCGGCTCCCGTCAACCTCAATATCAATGTCGCCATCAAGGTCGCAGATGTCGAGTAGGCCTTCCAAGTAGTCGGCCGCTACATCGCCTTCTTGATCCAGTTGTTTTGCATCTGTTCCAGTTGATTCACTCATGGACGTACTCACTCTCTACCCACAATAAGTTAATTTCATGGTCAATTGTTGACCCACAGGTTAGCTTTTCTTTTTGTTCGGACTTCTCTTACTCTTCGATGTGCGTTTAGGTTGGACCCGCTCCGGGGTTACCGACACTATGTCGGTAACTTCCACGTCAGTGATGACGCCACCTTTACGAATAAGTTTTGCATTCTTACGAGACTCAAGTGCTTCAAAGGCCGGGGTCCCAGGTTGAGGGTTGTTGCGAATCACCCAGAACTGTTGCCCCATGGTCCACAAGTTAGTGGTGAACCAGTAGATCAAAACACCAATCGGGAAGTTGATGCCACCGACGGCGAAAACGATGGGGAATACATACAAAAGAATTTTTTGCTGACGCACCATTGGGTTGCCCGGTGCGGTGTTCTTAACGATCAACTGGCGTTGAGTAAGGAAGGTCGTCCCACTCATTAAGACAATAAGAATACTTGCAAGGATCTTGGTTGCTGTTGGACTGAAGCCATCGACGGCTACTTCACTAGCGTTGAGGAAAGTTCCATAAAGTGGCACGCCCCAGATCGATGCATCATGTGCGTTGTACATAAGTGGTTCGTATTTTTCCCAGTTGAACACACCTTCAGGTTGCAACATTGCAATGCCTTGAAGGACGCTAAAGAGTGCGAAAAATATCGGCGCTTGTAAAAGAATTGGTAAACATGAAGCGAGTGGATTTGTGCCAGTTTCCTTGTAGAGCTTCATCATTTCTTTTGATTGACGCTCTTTATCCCCAGCGTATTTCTTCTGGATCTCTTTCATTTGTGGCTGAATAATTTGCAAGTTGCGTTGCGCTTTAATTTGCTTAACAAAAAGCGGAATCAACAAAATGCGGATGACGATGACGAGTCCGACGATCGAGAATGCCCACGTCCAACCACTGTTGGGATCCATAAAATTGCTCAGCAAAGTGTGGAACTGAACTAGGACCCAGCTGACTCCAGTACGAAGCCAATCAAGAATGAACATGTTCTCCGTCCGCACTTATTCGTGGGCGACCATCCGGATATATATCCGATACCCAGCGACCTTTCTCAGGCACTGGATTCAAGCCTCCACCATTCCAAGGGTTACACCGTATTAGGCGAACCGTGGCCAAGGCTAAACCCTTGGCAGATCCGTGTGTACGGATACTCCCCAAAGCGTACGCCGAGCAACTTGGATAGAAGCGGCAACTAGGCGGGAGGAGCGGTGAAATCAATAATTGGTAGACCCGAATTAGGCCGAGAAAAACAAGTCGAACCAGCCAGCCAAGGCTGTGATCCCAAGCCCACAGAATCCCATGTAAAAGGTTTCTCAGCCAACTCATCTATGTACCTTCAACAAAAGCGCCTCAGTTATCGCCCTAGGGTCAAGAGGTAACGTATGGACTTGGGGGAGCGCTTTAACCACTAGTCCGGTACCTGTAGGCAAAAGGCTAAGAACAGGCCCCATGGCTGCCCTAATTCGACGACTGACCCGGTGTCGCTGGACGGCATTTCCACAGTCTTTACCAACAGTGAGACCCATTCGGCTTGGGGCAGTGCCATACATTCCAGGGAAAATGTGGATGACTA
This sequence comes from Actinomycetota bacterium, assembly GCA_947499275.1. Taxonomy (GTDB): domain Bacteria; phylum Actinomycetota; class Actinomycetes; order S36-B12; family S36-B12; genus UBA4592. Next base: position 19,451 of record CANMNM010000003.1, read on the forward strand.
AACCCGGAATAAGGACCTTTTTTCCATTACGACGCGCGGATTGAAAATCCCGAGTGCTGCTCATACGGTGCTGGGAAGCCAGCATGATCAACCTTTACCTAAGCACCCTGATGGAAACCACGGCCAGGGCGCGAGAGAACTTAAGCTGAGAGGCGGGTGCGCCCTTTGCCACGGCGAGCGGCAAGAATACTGCGACCGGCACGCGTGCTCATACGCAGCCGAAAGCCGTGGGTCTTTGCCCGGCGGCGGGTATTGGGCTGGAAGGTACGCTTCATGATTCTCCTTGTAATGTCACTTCTACCCTGTTACCAGAGTTATTAGCCCCCGAAGGTTACGCCATGGCTGTACTCGGGTCAAACCCAGCCCCCCAAAAAACATGACTATCGCCGCTTATTGACTATCACCCAGGGTAATGAACTTGGAGCTCGACACACAGAACTGCACATAAATTTTAACTTTGGCTTGTCAAAAACATTCATGTGGTTGTAAGGTATGGTCTTCATCCACACCTGTGGATAAGCATGTGGATAAATTATTCTAATTTCGGATTGTTGAGGTCAAATGGCTGGGGATAATGAACTGACAGCTATGTGGAATGCCGCTTTAGAATCCCTCTCAGATGGCACCCTCAGTCCCCAGCAGAAGGCTTTTGTCTCCCTCACCCAACCTTTGGGTTTGGTTGAAGACACTGTTTTAATCGCAGCCCCTAATGAATTCACAAAAGATGTCCTGGAGACTCGCCTTCGACCGTTAGTCAGCAGTGCACTGAGTGCAATCTTAGGCCGAGACATTCGCCTCGCGGTCACCGTTGACCCATCTATTGCGCCATCCATCGATGAAGATCTAACCGATGAAGTCGCCGACTCAACGTACGCGGATGACGAACAACCTTCAGAGCCAGGTCGTGGCAACATCCGAGAAGGAAACTTTGATCGGCCTGGGATGGGATCGCCCAGTAACAAAGAAGAGTTTGGGCGACTCAACAACAAATACACATTTGATACTTTCGTTATTGGAACTAGCAATCGTTTCGCTCACGCTGCAGCCGTTGCGGTGGCTGAACAACCAGCTAAGTCATATAACCCTCTGTTTATCTATGGTGGATCAGGACTAGGTAAGACCCACCTCCTGCACGCGATTGGGCACTACACCAAGACTTTGTTTAAAGGAACACATGTTCGCTACATCAGTTCTGAAGAGTTCACCAATGAATTCATTAACAGTATTCGCGATGATAAAGCCGCGAATTTCCAGCGTCGTTACCGGGACATTGACGTATTACTTGTTGACGACATTCAGTTCCTTAGTGGAAAAGTTCAAACACAGGAAGAGTTTTTCCATACTTTTAATACATTGCACAATGCAAATCAACAAATCGTGATCACAAGTGACCTGCCGCCTAAACAGCTCCCTGACTTCGAAGATCGGATGCGTTCACGCTTTGAGTGGGGCTTGATCACTGACGTACAACCTCCTGACTTAGAAACCCGTATCGCAATTCTTCGCAAGAAAAGCACCCAAGAACGATTGATTGCCCCACCTGAAGTGTTGGAATACATCGCGTCAAAAATCTCCACTAATATTCGTGAACTTGAAGGGGCCCTTATTCGGGTAACAGCTTTCGCATCTCTTAATCAACAACCGGTCGATTTAGCAATCACAGAGGCGGTCCTCAAAGACCTACTCCCTTCAGATGTCGGCCCCGAAATTACCGCCGCCCAAATTATGGGTGCTTGTGCTTCCTACTTTGGTGTGAGCATCGAAGAACTCTGCGGTGCTAGTCGAAGCCGCACCCTGGTCACCGCGCGTCAAATTTCGATGTACCTATGCCGTGAACTCACTGACCTTTCCCTACCAAAAATCGGACAAGCATTTGGTGGTCGTGACCATACGACGGTGATGCATGCCGACCGAAAAATTCGTGAACTAATGGCTGAAAAACGCACCATGTACAACCAAGTGACCGATCTCACTAGTCGAATAAAGTCTCAGCCTCGACCTATGTAAACCTCGCAACCTGCGCTGAACTGATTTAACATTTGTCCCACAAATACAATCCATCCCCACATTATCAACAGATGTGGATAAAACCTGTGGATAAGCCTGTAGATAACTGTTAAAAAGTGTTAAAACACGTGGCTATCCCCACGTGTGGACGACCTGTGGGAAAAATACGGTTTCAAGCCTTAAATTAGCGAACTTCTGTGGATAAGCCTGATCGTTTATGGGGATATCTATCCCAAGCTCCGTAGTTTTCCACAACCATTTAAGACCTAGCCATTAATATCCACACTTTAACCGTCCATGAACACGCATGAATTAGTCAAGGAATTCAGGTTTTCCCCACTATTAACAGGACCTATGACTACTACTACCTACATCAATAATTAGATGTCATAAATACCCATAAGAACGTATTCTGTGGTTGGAGTTGCCATTCACACACCACCCGGTTGCCCTTACAAAAGATAAGTAGATAGGGCACACTAAGCCTTTGCTTAATCAATCGTTTTAGACAGGGGCACGAAAAAAATGCACATTCGAGTCGAGCGCGACACGTTGGCACAAGCCGTCACGTGGGCTGCACGAACCCTGCCCTCACGACCTTCGATGCCGGTTCTCTCCGGAGTGATGTTGATTGCTGAGCAGGAGTCGTTAACACTATCGAGTTTTGATTACGAAATTTCGGCACGTGTACACGTTAATGTGGACGTTATTAAGCCAGGTAAAGCACTGGTATCCGGTCGACTCCTCGCCGACATCACAAAAGCTCTTCCCGCCGCACCTGTTGTTTTAAAATTAGAAGGCAATCGCGTTTTGATTGAATGTGGACGAAGTTCATTCACACTTCCCACACTTCCAGTTGAGGATTACCCAGCATTACCCGACATGCCAACAACAGCAGGAAACGTTGATGGTGATGTATTCGCCGAAGCTGTCGCACAGGTTGCGATTGCTGCTGGAAAAGATGACACAATACCCGTCCTCACCGGTATTCGGATGGAAATTGACGGGTCCAACATCACTTTGGCCGCAACGGACAGATATCGATTAGCGGTGCGAACATTCCCATGGTCACCAACAAAAACTTCCATAGAACTCAATACGTTGATTCCAGCTCGAATTTTAGCTGATGCGGCGAAAAGTATGGGTTCAGCGAAGGTTGTTGAATTAGCTATTGCACCCGACGGAGAAAAGCTAATTGGTTTTGAAGCACAGGGAATGCGCACAACAACACGTTTACTTGACGGTGAATTTCCAAAATACCGATCACTTCTTCCTAATGAAAGTTCAACAACGGCCATTGTTGACACAGCGGAGTTAGTTAATGCTGTTAAACGTGTTGCGCTCGTGGCCGAACGAAATACACCAATCCGAATGAGTTTCAACAATGGTGAAATTCACATGCGTGCTGGTTCAGGTGACGACGCTCAAGCAAATGAAATCCTTGAAGTCGAAGTTGAGGGTGACCCTATTGAGATCGCATTTAATCCCGGTTATTTACTCGACGGACTCAACGCTATTGACGCGCCAAAAGCCCGCTTTTCATTCACATTGGCAACAAAACCGGCGGTTATTACCGGCGTCACGAGTGAGAACACAGACATGCCAGCGGACTACCGTTATCTGTTGATGCCCGTACGTTTGACGGGCTGACACATGTGGGTGCAAGCCCTTCATCTTGACAGTTTTCGCTCATACAACGAAGTTCTCGTGGAATTTGTTCCGGGAGTAAATGTTCTCATTGGTCAAAACGGTCAAGGTAAAACAAATATCGTTGAAGCTATCTATTACCTAGCCACACTCACCTCACACCGAGTTGCAAATGAAAACCCTTTAGTGAGTGCAGGAAAAACATCAGCTGTTATTAGAGCACGGATAAATGAAGAAGATCGCGCTGTAGCAATCGACCTAGAAATTTCCCCAGGGAAAACTAATCGAGCGAGAATAAACCGATCACCACTTCCCCGAGTGCGGGATATTTTAGGAATTGTCCGCGTCATTATGTTTGCGCCCGAGGATTTAGCTTTAGTCAAAGGCGATCCAAGTGAACGACGAAGCTTTATGGACCACACGCTGATTCAACGCAGCCCTAGATTCTCGGGGGTGAAAACAGACTATGAAAAGGTGTTGCGTCAACGCAATGCACTTTTAAAATCCTTTAACCGTGAAAACATTGACAGCACTCTTGATGTGTGGGATGAACAGCTGGCCAAACTTGGTGCCGAAATTACGCACACCCGAATTCAATTCATCAGGGATTTAAAGCCGTTCATTCGCAATCGCTACCACTCAATCAGTGGCGGTGCAGACGCTGTTAGTTCTTCGGAGATATCACTTGATTATCAATCAAAGTATTTGACTGAGGGTGACATCGAGTTACTCACTCAAAGTGAAATTCAAAATCGAATACGTGAAGAGTTAACTGCACGAAAAAAAGATGAACTTATTCGCGGAGTGACACTAGTCGGACCCCACCGCGACGAACTTTTTATCGGACTGGGTGAACTACCACTTAAAGGTTATGCCTCACACGGTGAGAGCTGGTCCGCGGCGTTAGCACTACGTGTCGGAAGCGCTGATGTACTTAAAGCTGATGGGATTGAACCCATCCTTATTCTTGACGATGTATTTGCTGAACTTGATGTCATGCGGCGGGCCACAATTTTGGAACTAACAAGAAATGCACCGCAAGTGTTTATCACCGCGGCCGTGGAATCTGATGTCCCGGCCGAGCTAGGTGGAGCGCGTTTTCATGTTTCACTCGGTACCGTCACCCACGTTAAGGAATCCCATGAGTGAAGAAATCACTCCAGAGGAACAGGCCCAAGCGGCAGATCGTCTGCTACGCCGGACTACCAAAGGTGCACCCGCCAAAAAAACCCGTAAATCCACGCGAAGTGGCCGTGACCCAGAACTTCTCGGCAGCGCTGTCGAAAAATTAGTGATTGAGAGTGGTTGGGAGCAAGAGAGCTCAATGGCTAAGTTATTGAATTCATGGGCCCACATTGTCGGTCCAGAGATCGCAGACCACTGCGTCCCAGCTGGTTTTGAGGAAGGAACCCTGCGGCTTACTGCAGAATCGACGGCCTGGGCCACCCAGTTACGTCTGCTCCAAAACCAGATTATGGCCAAAATTGCTGGAGAAGTGGGCGATGGTGTCGTGACCAAGATTTCTATCCATGGCCCCCAGCGCCCATCATGGAAAAAAGGGGCCTGGCATGTTGCCGGCCGAGGGCCCCGCGACACATACAACTAGTCTACTTGGACCCGGCCTTAGTTAGCCGAATTTGACCCCTAGCGCGAAATAAGAAGGATTTTGGGTATCAATTCGTACACCTACTGGCAACTAGGGGGTCACAGGTCCCATTTATGTCCCGATTGGCGTTTATGGGCTAGGTGATGTCGGAAGTTCAGGGTAGACTGAATCTTGCAACTTTTAGTGCTTTGCCGACTGTTCATCTCACTCCTTGGAGGGCCCCACATGACCTATGACGCCAGTGCGATCCAGGTTCTGGAAGGACTCGACGCGGTTCGTAAACGCCCCGGTATGTACATCGGTTCGACCGGTGAACGTGGACTACACCATTTGGTCTACGAAGTGGTTGATAACGCCGTTGACGAGGCTCTAGCCGGCTACGCCACCGAAATCTCGGTCACAATCCTCCCCGACGGTGCAATTCGGGTAGTCGATGATGGCCGCGGGATTCCGGTCGATGAGCACCCCATTGAGAAAAAACCAGCTGTTGAGGTCGTTCTAACCGTCCTCCATGCTGGTGGGAAATTTGGTGGCAGCGGGTATTCGGTCTCAGGTGGACTTCACGGTGTGGGAGTCTCCGTTGTCAACGCACTCTCAACCGATCTCGCCGTTGAAATTCACCGCGAAGGCAATGTCTACCGCCAGCACTACAAGTACGGGGTACCCGTGGCACCCCTCGACAAGGGTGAAGTAACAGATCACACCGGAACCACGGTCACGTTCTGGGCCGACGGTGAGATTTTTGAGACCACAACCTATGACTTCACAACCCTTGCCCGTCGCTTCCAAGAAATGGCGTTTCTCAACCGTGGCCTGAAATTGGAGCTCACCGACGAGCGACCAGGCACATTCACCGTCATTGATCCAGATAACCCAACCGAGGTCATTGAAGCGGTCCGCCACGTCTCCTACATGTATGAAGGTGGAATTTCTGACTTCGTTCGGCACATCAACGCGAGTAAAGGAGTGGCAAACCCCACCGTCATTGATCTCGTGGCTGAGAACGAAAACAAGACTCTCAGTGCTGAAATTTCAATGCAATGGAATAACACCTACGCCGAGTCGGTCTACACGTTCGCAAACACAATTAACACAACCGAGGGCGGAACCCACGAAGAGGGTTTTCGTACAGCACTCACATCACTAGTCAATAAATTTTCGCGTGAGTGGAATATCCTCAAAGAGAAAGACACCAATCTTTCCGGTGAAGATATTCGCGAAGGACTCACCGCGATTGTTAGCGTAAAACTTGTCGACCCACAGTTTGAAGGTCAAACAAAAACCAAACTCGGCAACACGGAGATGAAAGCTTTCGTTCAAAAAGTAGTCAACGACCAACTTGGTGCTTGGTTCGAGCAAAACCCAGCCGAAGGTAAAGAGATTGCGCGAAAGTCAATGAACGCGGCGACCGCGCGTATTGCAGCCCGTAAAGCACGTGACTTGGCCCGTAACCGAAAAGGACTTCTCGGTGGCGCCGGTATGCCTGGAAAACTTATTGACTGTTCCAGCCGTGAACCTGAAGAGTGTGAAGTCTTTATTGTGGAAGGTGACAGTGCTGGTGGTTCAGCACGCCAAGGCCGTGACCCGCGTACCCAAGCAATTCTCCCGATTCGCGGAAAAATCATTAACGTGGAGAAAGCTCGGATTGACAAAGTCCTACAAAACACCGAAGTACAAGCGTTGATCTCCGCTTTCGGTACCGGTATCCAAGAAGAATTCGACCTAAACCGTTTGCGTTATCACAAAGTTGTACTCATGGCCGACGCTGATGTTGACGGACAACATATCCGCACGCTTCTCTTAACTTTTCTTTTCCGCTTTATGCGCCCATTGGTTGAAGCCGGCCACGTTTTCTTGGCTCAACCACCTTTGTTCAAAATCAAATGGTCGCGTGAAACAGCCGAATTCGCGTACTCCGATCGCGAAAAAGATGCCCTCATTGAGGCTGGTATCGCCGCCGGAAAAAGGCTCCCTAAAGAAGAGTCGATTCAACGCTACAAAGGTCTTGGTGAGATGAACGCTGATGAACTCTGGGACACCACCATGAACCCTGCTGAGCGGGTGCTTTTGCAAGTAACTCTCGACGACGCAGCTCAAGCAGATGAAATGTTCAGTGTGCTCATGGGTGAAGATGTTGAGTCTCGCCGAAATTTCATTCAACAAAATGCCCGCGACGTTCGATTCCTCGATATTTAATAAGAAACTAATTAACGGAGAGCAAAGTGTCAGACGACATTGAAGTAGAAGTTGAAGTGGTCAGCAGCCACGGCCGGATCGAACCGGTTGACCTGCAGACTGAAATGCAGCGTTCCTATCTTGATTACTCCATGTCGGTAATCGTTTCCCGTGCACTGCCAGACGTACGAGATGGCCTAAAGCCAGTCCACCGCCGCGTCCTTTATGCAATGTATGACGGTGGATACCGGCCTGACCGCAACTTCTCCAAGAGCGCGCGCGTGGTCGGCGACGTCATGGGTAACTTCCATCCACACGGTGACACTGCAATCTATGACGCACTCGTACGCCTAGCTCAACCATGGTCACTGCGTTACCCACTTGTCCAGGGGCAAGGAAACTTCGGCTCACCAGGCAACGATCCCCCCGCGGCCCAGCGCTACACGGAGTGCCGCATGGCGCCACTTGCCATGGAAATGGTCCGCGATATCGACGAAGATACCGTCAATTTCCAACCAAACTACGACGGTCGCACTCTTGAACCATCCGTTCTCCCCAGTCGGTTCCCCAACCTTTTGGTCAACGGAAGTTCCGGTATTGCCGTCGGAATGGCTACAAATATTCCACCGCACAACCTGCGTGAGATCGCTGCAGGTGCGCAATGGTTACTAGCTCATCCGGAATCGACCGTCGAAGAGCGTCAAAGCGCACTCATGGAATTGGTTAAAGGGCCCGACTTTCCAACAGGTGCACTCATTGTTGGCCGCAAAGGAATCGAAGACGCCCAACGCACCGGTCGTGGATCAATCACGATGCGCGCGGTGGTCACCGTCGACGAGGAC
>CANMNM010000004.1 GCA_947499275.1 Actinomycetota bacterium
CGGTGGTCCCGGTGGTCCCGGTGGTCCCGGTGGTCCCGGTGGCGGTCGCCCCGGTGCACGTCCTGGGGCGCGCGGATCAACGGCCGGCGCGTTTGGGCGGCCTGGAGGCAAGCCTTCACGTGGCCGTAAATCGAAAAGGGCCAAGCGTCAAGAGTTTGACAACATGGAAGCGCCCTCGATGGGTGGGGTGCGTCTGCCTCGAGGAAATGGCGACAGCGTCCGACTTCCACGTGGTGCCAGCTTGACTGACTTTGCTGAGAAGATTGATGCGTCATCGGCCGATTTGGTCAAGGTGCTTATCGGTCTCGGTGAGATGGTTACAGCCACCCAGTCAATTGATGATGACACATTGCGCTTATTGGGGACCGAACTTAATTTCGTGATCCAAATTGTTTCGCCGGAAGACGAAGACCGAGAACTCTTGGAGACCTATGACCTCGAGTTTGGTGAAGACGAAGGTGAAAATGCTGATCTGGAAGCGCGCCCACCCGTTGTTACGGTCATGGGTCACGTTGACCACGGTAAAACGCGGCTCCTGGATGCAATTCGAAAGACAAATGTTGTTTCAGGTGAAGCCGGTGGAATTACCCAGCACATTGGTGCGTACCAGGTAATCGCGCAGTCACCAACAGGTGAACGACCAATTACTTTCATCGATACACCTGGCCATGAGGCATTCACCGCCATGCGTGCTCGTGGCGCTGAGGTCACCGATATTGCAATTTTGGTGGTAGCAGCCGACGATGGGGTCAAGCCGCAAACAATTGAGGCGCTTAACCACGCTCAGGCAGCGGGAGTGCCAATCGTGGTCGCGGTCAACAAAATTGATAAAGAAGGCGCTGACCCAACGAAGGTTCGTAGTCAACTAACCGAATACGGGTTGGTCGCCGAAGATTTTGGTGGCGACACGATGTTTGTTGACGTGTCCGCTAAAAACAATATGGGCATTGATGAACTCTTGGAAGCTGTGCTGCTAACGGCAGATGCAGCACTCGACCTTCGCGCTAATCCACATCAAGATGCCCAAGGTGTCGCTATCGAAGCGCACTTAGACCGCGGACGTGGGCCGGTTGCGACCGTGTTGGTTCAGCGCGGAACTTTGCGTCCCGGAGATTCAATCGTGGCCGGTGATGCCTATGGTCGGGTTCGTGCGATGCTCGACGATCACGGCAACACGGTTGATTTTGCTGGACCCTCGGCACCTGTTCAGGTGCTCGGTCTGACTTCGGTGCCGGGAGCTGGAGACAGTTTCTTGGTAGTCAGTGAAGACCGCATTGCCCGCCAAATTGCTCAAACGCGTCAGGCTCGTGAGCGTAATGCGATGCTGGCAAAGAACCGGGTCAAGCGCTCTTTGGAAGACTTCCTCGAGTCAATAGAGCGTGGGGAAGTCTCAGAACTCACGTTGATTCTCAAAGGTGACGTCTCCGGTTCGGTTGAGGCCCTCGAAGACGCCTTGCTCAAGATTGATGTCGGTGAAGAAGTATCACTTCGCGTGATTCATCGAGGTGTAGGTGCGATCACAAAGAATGACGTGACGTTGGCTAGTGCCTCGAAGGCCATCATCATCGGATTCAATGTTCGGCCTGAAGGCAAGGTTGCGGAATTTGCAAATCATGAAGGTGTTGATGTTCGTTTCTACAGCATCATCTACCAGGCAATAGACGAAATCGAGTCGGCGCTTAAGGGAATGCTGAAGCCTGAATTCGAAGAAGTTCAACTTGGTACCGCTGAAGTGCGTGATGTCTTTAAGTCATCTAAATTCGGAACCGTCGCAGGTTGCTTGGTTCGAAGCGGTGTCGTTCGTCGAAACAGCAAAGCGAGATTGGTGCGCGACGGTGTCGTCGTCGCAGACAATCTGGCCATTGCGACACTTCGGCGATTCAAAGACGATGCAACCGAGGTCCGCGAAGGGTTCGAGTGCGGAATCAATCTTGGCTCCTATCAGGATGTCAAGGTCGATGACGTTATCGAAACCTTTGAAATGCGTGAGAAACCACGCAAGTAGTCCAAGGAGAATCACTATGGGAAGTGAAGCGCGAGCACGAAAATTGGCGGATCGAATCAAGGTAATTGTTGCGCAGACTCTTGATATGCGGATCAAAGATCCTCGACTGGGCTTTATTACGATCACTGATGTGCGTCTTACGGCTGACTTGCGGGATGCCAGTATTTTTTACACGGTGCTCGGCACCGAAGAGGAACGAGTGTCAACGGCTGCAGCGCTGGCATCGAGCAAAGGCATGTTGCGCACTGAAGTTGGAAAAGGGACCGGGGTTAAATTCACACCGACCTTGGAGTTCATCCTGGATGCAATCCCAGAGAATGCTGCACACGTTGAGCAACTACTCCGGGAAGCCGCTGAGGCAGATGCTCGGGTGCATGCACAGGCTAAAGACGCAAAATATGCTGGTGAGATAAACCCGTATCGCGAAACTGAAGGCGCTTAGCGAACCATGGCGACGAGCGCCGAAGGGATGAAGGCGCCCGCTGGCTTTGCACTTGTTAACAAGCCAGCCGGTCTAACTTCCCATGACGTCGTTGCTCGTGCGCGGCGGGTTTTTAAGACCCGCAAAGTCGGTCACGCTGGAACCTTGGACCCGATGGCTACCGGCGTGCTGGTACTAGGTGTTAACGCGGGTACCCGGCTGCTTGGGCACTTAAGCCTGTCTGACAAAAGATATGTTGGAACAATTCGACTCGGTGCAACAAGTTCAACCGATGATGCAGAAGGCGATCTTGGGTCCGTGAGTGATTCGAGCAGCGTAAGTGTTGCAGCCGTGGAAGAGGTGCTGGCAACACTTCGTGGTGAAATCATGCAACGTCCAAGTTCGGTCAGCGCTATAAAAATTGATGGACAACGCGCCTACGCCCGGGTTCGTAACGGTCAGTTGGTTGAGATTCCGGAAAGAAAAATTACGGTGTATCAACTCGACATAATCGGCATGGTGCGTGAGGGTGATTTTACCGACATTGAGGTGAGCACCAAGGTTTCATCGGGAACCTATATTCGCGCTATTGCGCGTGACCTAGGTGATGTCCTCGGTGTGGGTGGACACTTAACGTCGCTGCGCCGCACATCAATCGGCCCATTTAGCCAAGATATGTGCCACGACTTGGAAGATTTGGAAGCGTTAGATGACCCTTGGGTGAACGTACTTCCCCTCGCGAAGATTTCCGAGATGATTTGGCCAATCTTCACGTTAACCAAGGAGGAGTCCTCAGCGGTACGCATGGGACAACGGATCGCATGGCCTGAAGACTTTGTGCAACCCATGATCGCTTTGATTGATTCCGAAGGTGAGCTCGCAGCCCTCGCGGAAATGCGCGATTCATCGTGCTCATATATCGCAGTCTTTCCCAGCGGTGTCCGCTCACCAAGTAGCCTTTGATCGTGAGCGCTTCTGGGTCATTGGTGTGTATCGGGATCTTTGATGGTGTTCATCGGGGTCATCAGGCTCTGATTGGCACGGCAAGGAAATTAGCCGATGAATCTGGTCTTGGGTTGACTATTTGTACATTCGACCCGCATCCATATTCAGTTGTACGACCAGATCAGGTTCCCAAGCTCATTAGTGACATAACGCAGCGCAAGCAATTGCTCATCCACAACGGTGTCGATCACGTCGAGGTTATTGCCTTTACCCCCGAATTCGCGAGTTTGTCTCCGATCCAGTTTTCCCAGGAGTACCTGAAGGACCGACTCAATGCTGCAGCGGTCGTTGTTGGCCGGAATTTCACCTACGGGCGGGCGGTCAGTGGCGATGTGGGCACGCTCACAAGCGATGGAAATCAGTTGGGGTTCTCAGTCAAGATTTTCGATTTAGTTCAATCAGATGGAACGATCTCTTCAACCCGGATTCGCGAGTTACTGTTATCAGGGAACGTGTCAGCGGCCGCAGATCTGTTGGGGAGAAACTTCAGTCTCAGCGGAGAGGTCGTTCAAGGTGACCAACGTGGCCGCGAATTGGGCTATCCAACGGCAAACCTGCAATGGGATGAGAGCCTGATTGTCCCTGCCGACGGGGTTTATGCCGGATACGTGAACTTGTCAGGGGACCGGCTCCCGGCGGCCATTTCGGTAGGGACTAACCCGCAATTCGAGGGGAACTCCCAGCGGGTGGAAGCTTATGTACTGGATCGAACCGATCTGGATCTTTATGGGGTGCACATAGGGGTGGAATTCGTCGACCTGATCCGCCCCCAGGCAGTTTTTGGCAGTCTGGACGACTATTTGACCCAGATCGCCTTAGATGTTGCCGCCATTGCGCAGCGCTTGAACTCCAACCCGAAGTGAGCCACAGGTGAGGCGGAGGTTGCTTCACTGCTAGGATCGGGGTCCAGACGGTTTGGAGGCGGGCGCTTCCAGATTCGTGTCCATGAAATCAATGCCCATGCGCTCTTCCTTCGCGGTTGATCACATGGCGCGCCCGAGAGGAATAAATGTCACTCGACACTGCAATAAAGCAAGAAATCATCGCAAAATACGGCACGAAGCCAGGGGACACCGGTTCACCCGAAGTCCAAATAGCGATGTTGAGTCGCCGGATTGAAGACCTCACCGGACACCTCAAGACCCACAAGCACGACCATCACAGTCGCCGTGGACTTTTGATCATGGTTGGCCAGCGTCGTCGCCTACTCAACTACCTCACAAAAACTGACATTAACCGGTACCGCTCAATTATTGAACGACTCGGTCTGCGTCGATAACCGTGTATGTGGCGGTATTGATAAAAGTGCCGCCACATCGCGTTGTTTTGTCTTTGCAATTCAAATAAATATCGAAATTAATTAGATACTTCACGTGCACCGCGGATGTCGGTCCTCGGTAGTGGTTTTCGGGTGAGTAACCCCGCGAATCTCGATCGAAGACCGCCGAACATGGCGGCAGTGCAAGAAGTGTCTCAACCAATGTAAGGAGACACCCAATGCAATCAAATATTGCATCTGCAAGTGCCGTGATTGATAACGGCTCATTTGGTACGAGAACAATCCGTTTTGAGACTGGGCGCTTTGCCCGGCAAGCTGCAGGCTCTGTTTGCGCCTATCTCGATGAAGACACGATGCTGCTCAGTGCCACAACAGCTGGAAAGCAGCCAAAGGATCAATTCGATTTCTTCCCACTCACCGTTGATGTTGAAGAGCGGATGTACTCCGTGGGCCGGATTCCAGGCTCGTTTTTCCGTCGCGAGGGTCGCCCCAGCGAAGATGCGATCCTGACCTGTCGATTGATCGACCGACCGCTTCGTCCAACTTTCAAAAAAGGCTTGCGTAACGAAGTACAGGTCGTCGTTACGGTCATGTCCTTGAATCCCAAGGATCTCTACGACGTTCTTGCAATCAATGCGGCTTCGGCATCAACCCAACTCAGTGGGCTCCCTTTTAGTGGACCAATCGGTGGCGTTCGTGTTGCATTGATCAGGAATCAATGGGTCGCATTCCCAACACACGAGCAACTCGAAGAAGCCGTTTTTGACATGGTGGTTGCTGGTCGCGTTGCTGGTGACGATGTCGCAATCATGATGGTGGAAGCCGAAGCAACAGAGCGCACGATTGAACTTGTTGCCGGGGGAGCCACAGCTCCAACCGAGGAAGTCGTGGCCGAGGGCCTGGATGCTTCCAAGAAGTTCATTAAGGCATTGTGTGATGCACAAAGTGAACTCGCGAAGACCGCTGCAAAGCCGATCGCAGATTTCCCCGTCTTCCTAGAATACGAAGATGATGCCTATGCAGCAGTTGAGGAAATTGCTGGAAAGCCAGTGACTCAAGCCCTCACAATCCTGTCCAAAGCAGAGCGCGAGGATCGCCTCGACGAAATCAAAGCCGACGTCATGGCAGCCTTGGGCTCACAATTTGTGGGACGCGAGAAGGAACTCAGTGCGGCTCTGCGTTCAGTGACAAAGAATTCAGTGCGTCAACGAGTTTTGACCGACGGTGTGCGCATCGACGGCCGTGGATTAGCTGATATTCGTACGCTGTCGGCCGAAGTTGATGTCATTCCCCGGGTCCATGGATCGGCACTGTTTGAACGTGGCGAGACCCAAATTCTCGGGATCACCACGCTCAACATGCTGCGCATGGAACAACAGCTTGACACCTTGAATCCAGAGAGTCGTAAGCGTTACATGCACAACTACAACTTCCCACCCTATTCAACGGGTGAGACCGGACGAGTTGGTTCGCCTAAGCGCCGGGAAATTGGACATGGTGCGCTCGCTGAGCGTGCTCTGGTTCCCGTTCTCCCCACCCGCGAGGAGTTCCCTTACGCGATTCGCCAGGTTTCCGAAGCACTCGGATCCAATGGTTCAACGTCAATGGGTTCGGTCTGTGCATCCACAATGTCCCTCCTCAATGCAGGTGTGCCACTCAAAGCTCCCGTTGCTGGAATTGCAATGGGACTTATTTCTGGCATCGTGGACGGCAAACAGAAGTATGTCGCATTGACCGATATTTTGGGAGCTGAAGATGCCTTCGGTGACATGGACTTTAAGGTCGCCGGAACCCGGAACTTTGTTACTGCATTGCAGCTAGATACCAAACTAGATGGAATCCCAGCCGATGTCTTGAAGGGTGCGTTAACACAGGCCCGTGATGCGCGTTTCACCATCTTGGACGTAATGAATGAAGCAATTGATGCCCCTGACGAAATGGCAGCTACTGCACCGCGAGTTATCTCGGTTACGGTTCCTGTCGACAAGATCGGCGAGGTTATTGGGCCCAAGGGCAAAATCATCAACCAGATTCAAGAAGAAACTGGCGCTGATATCACGATCGAAGATGACGGCACCATTTACATTGGCGCCGTTGACGGTCCTTCGGCTGAAGCTGCTCGAGCCATGATCAACCAAATTGCGAATCCAACAATGCCTGAGGTTGGCGAGCGTTACCTGGGAACGGTTGTGAAAACGGCAGCATTTGGTGCCTTCATCTCACTGGTACCGGGCAAAGATGGACTTCTGCACATCTCCGAAATCAAGAAATTTGCTGGCAAAGGCCGAATTGAGAACGTAGAAGAAGTTCTCAAGGTGGGTGACAAGATTCAGGTTGAAATTAAGGAGATTGATCCCCGCGGGAAACTATCCTTGATCACAGTTGCTGCCGAAGGCGCCGACGCGGCGGAATAATGGCAAAAACAAAAACTCTGTTGGCCGGGACGGATGGATCATTAGTTCGTCGATCCGTCCTGCCAAGCGGGGTCAGGGTCATCACTGAGAAGGTTCCAGGGGTGCTCTCGGCCAGCATCGGCATTTGGGTAGATGCTGGCTCACGTGACGAAAACGGTTCACACACGGGTGCTGCGCACTACCTTGAACATTTACTTTTTAAGGGAACATCAAAGAGATCAGCGCTAGAGATAGCTGCCGCAATTGAATCGGTGGGTGGAGACCTTAACGCTTTTACCAGCAAAGAGCACACGTGCTACTACGCCAAAGTCCTGGCGGTGGATCTTCCTCTTGCCATTGATGTCTTGTGTGATGTTGTAACCGATGCCCAGCTTCGAAGCGAAGACATTGAAGCTGAGCGTGGAGTTATTCTTGAAGAGATTGCCATGGTCGATGACGACCCTAGCGATTTGGTTCATGACCAGTTCGCTCGAACTCTTTTCGGCGATACGGCACTAGGACGGCCAATTCTAGGAACGGCGCAAACCATTCTGGGGATTACTCGCCGATCGATAGTTAATTTCTATTCCAAGTTTTATCAAGCGGAATCATTGGTCGTCGCGATCGCTGGTGATGTTGACCATGCGCATGCGGTTCGATTGGTGTCCAAGGCCCTTGATGCAAGCCCGAACACCCACTTCGGTAGTTCCCGGAATCAACGAGGGCACACAAACTCGCAGCAAAAGATTTGCGCCATGACCAGTTCACTGGATACACGCAAGACTGAGCAGGCACATGTCGTTATGGGCACTCACGGACTGGTGAGGGGAGATGAGAGACGTTTCACCGGAGCAATTCTGTCCACGATACTTGGAGGGGGAATGAGTTCCCGGCTGTTTCAAGCGGTGCGCGAGCAGCGTGGTCTTGCCTACTCGGTCTACGCCTACTCGCAGGGCTTCCGTGACTCAGGAATTTTTGGAATCTATGCTGGCTGCATTCCCACAAAGCTTGATCAAGTTTTGGAAGTTTGCCAAACTGAACTTGCCGAGTTGGTGCTGACCGGTGTTACGCCGATTGAATTACAGAGGGCTAAAGGCCAAGTAAAGGGCGGAACAGTGTTAGGCCAAGAAGACACGGGTGCGCGCATGAGTCGAATTGCAAAAGCTGAACTGTACGACGAGGAGTTAATCTCGGTACAAGAAGTTCTGGGTTGCGTCGACCAGGTCGATGCGGCGGGTGTTAATGCTTTGGCCCAAGAATTCCTTGCCAATCCGTTGGCTATGAGTGTTATTGGTCCTTATAAAAAATTGCCGGTGCATAAAGGCTTTGTGGCACCACTTTCAAATCTGCGCACATAGAGAGGTCGGTAATGGGCAAAGTGATCCGCGTCGGAGTAGTGGGCGCGAACGGAAAAATGGGGTCTAGCGTAGTCGCAGCCGTGCAGGCAGATCCCGATTGCGAATTAGTGGCAGCCATCGATGTTGATGACTCGCTGGAGGAACTTACTCGAGCCCGCTGCGAGGTGGTGGTGGATTTTACGAATCCACTTGTAGTTATGGACACACTTGCATTTTGTATCAAACATGGAATTGATGCCGTAGTGGGAACTTCCGGTTTCACCCCCGAGAGGGTTGAGACCCTGTCACTGTGGGCAAGCCAGCGTGCAAACGCGAGAGTCTTAATCGCTCCAAATTTCAGCATGGGTGCGGTGCTCATGATCGCCTTTGCTGGGATTGCTGCACCGTATTTCGAATCAGTCGAAATTGTCGAATCGCATCACCCTGAGAAAATTGATGCACCTTCAGGTACTGCGAGATTCACGGCAGAAACTATTGCAATCGCTCGAAAAAGCATGACCCCCGCCCCGGATGCGACTCAGGCCCAAGACGTCGGCGCTCGTGGGATAGCCATTGACGGAGTTCCCATTCACTCTTTGCGATTGCGCGGTTTAGTGGCACACCAAGAAGTTGTCTTTGGGGGCGTTGGTGAAACACTCACGATTAAACATGATTCACTCAGCCGGGATTCATTTATGCAAGGTGTTCTGCTTGCCATTAAGGAAATTAATCACATTGATGGTGTAGTCGTGGGTTTGGAAAATGTCTTGCCATTAGGAAAGTGAAAAGTGCTTGCGCGACTGCGGAATCCCAAAATTTGGGTGGGGGTCTTTACTCTCATTTGCGTCATCTATTTTGTTTTTGCCCTTGATCGCGCACGTTTGTTGGTTCAAGAGAACAATGCAATTCTGACACTTTTTGCTATTGCAATTGTGGTAATTCCAGGCTTGGGTCTGTATTTGATTGCTCGTGAAATTCGGTTTGGCTTCACTATGCAGGAAATGGGACGTGAGCTTGCGCGGTCAGGCCGATTGCCAGCCGATGACCTACCAAAAGAAGATTCCGGTAGAAGTGTCCTCGCGGCTGCTGATGCTCGGTTTGAGTCAATCGCAGCATCCCATGATCCTGACGACTGGGTTAAATGCTATTTACTAGCTTTGGCGTATGACGAATCACGGGATCGAAAAGCTGCTCGGACTTCAATGCGAGAGGCTGCGCGCTTATTCAGGAATGCTCCACCTGCGTAGCAATTGAAAAAGTACATCGAAACGTTCGCTGGTGAAGATTGTGTCCACGCTGCCGATGTACACATGAGTGGGGATTCGCTTTCCTTTCGGAGGAACGAAAACGACTCTTTGACTTTTAATACCTATGGGGATACCGGCGAGCTTCCACACGGTTGATTCAGATTCCACGTGATACCGACTTTTCCAGAGTCCTGAAGTAGTTGTGAACAAAGTAACGACTTTGAATCCATTGCCGTTAACGAAGGTGCCAAGCATCCAGCCTCGTAGGACAAGAATGGCAAAGCTGGCTAGGAAAAAACCAATAAGCAGGGCCTCGACGAGGGCTATTCCGGTCGCTGCGTAAACAACGCTGATTGCGAGTAGTGAAACAAGCGAAAGTGTCATCGGAACAAGAAAAGCTAATCGAAGAATTCCCCTTCGCCCGACTCGCTGTAGTCGTTGCGGATCCGACTCGGGGTAGCGCCACACGGCTCCGAATATTGGCTTTCGAAATACGGGCTCACCCATTAGGGCAACCAGCCAAGCCAACGAATAAGTGCTGTACTTGCTGCTGCAACAATTATGACGACGAGGAATGGGGCTCGTAATAGTAGAGCTACGACCGCCACGCCGAGACCGAGTAATCGGGCGTCGATAGCCACTGCTTGGTCCACCGCAAATGTTTGTACTGCAACAAGGGCTGCAAGCAGTGAGACGGGCAGCAGACCTGTCATTCGTCGAATTGATTCGCGCTCCAGCATGTGATGTGGCAGCAGGTAACCGAGCAATTTTTCCGCGTAGGTGCCAAATGAGGCTATGAGAATGCTGGCCCACATGACCTATGCACCCTCAATCGGACGGCTGGTTTTGCCCCACAGCAAGCTCGCTGCTACGGCCACCAATGCGCTGAAAAGGACAGGGAGACCGGGACGAAGGAATGGAATGAGTACTAAGGCGACTGCCGCACTTGTGACTGCTAATGCCCACATTTTTCGATTCTCACTAGATGAACCACCGGTGAGGCGAGGCCACAGCAATGCGAGAAACCCAGCAGGAATCGCGGCATCAAGCCCCAGGATTCCCGGGTCAGAAAGCGCGCTGGCCCCGAGTGAACCAAATAAGGTTCCAATATTCCAAAATACATAAACACTGATTCCGGTTGCAAAAAAAGCTCGACGAGATGCCTTTTTGGATTGGTCGTATCGCAGGGCCATCGCTGTTGACTCATCAATTGTTAAAAGTGCGGTAACGGGAATCGCTGTGCGTTTCGGTGAGAGAACCGGTCCGAGCGAAAGCGCATACAGGCTATTGCGTGCGCCAAGGAGCATCGCGGTCACAATGGCGATGACGGCGCCTCCACCGGCGCCGATCACCCCTACGAAAGCAAACTGGGACGCGCCCGTGAACATGAAAAGGGAAAGGGTTTGGGTTTGTAGAACACTGAGTCCACTGGCAACTGAAATTGCGCCAAAAGATAGTGCATATGCACCCGTCGCGATCCCGATTCCCAAGGCGTTTCGGTCAATTGAGCGTGTTTCGCCATCAGTTTGGCGCCCACCGCGTTTCCAACCCATATTGCCCCTAACGATTTCAATTGTGCTGGAGTCACGCTAGCGGCTGTGACTGCAGAGCGTCTGGACCGGGTTCGAGGCAATTGCACACGTGCGATCAGGAAATGGGATTCCCAAACCAACGCGAATCCAATGTCCGATATGTGGCAATATGGGTTCCCTAGATTCAGGTACATCGTTGGGTAATGCGACATATCATGATGAAGTCGATGTGATGAATCCGGCGGGCGCGGGGGAGCCGCCGGAATTTATCTGGTCTGGCGTGTCACCGTTAACTGGCCAAAGAAGTAGTTAACTCACACTGATGCTCGGTGATTTCGGGTTGTCCCGCATCGGAAACTCCGTTTACCGTGGGCTCTGTAATGACTGTCCGAGTGGCACCGCTCCGAGCCCAGCCCATTGATTCAAAGAATTGTTGTCCAACCGATTGCTCGGTATTAAGCCATAGCGACATGTGCTGGCACCCGGATTGATACGCGATATCGGCCACCGCGTTTAGCAAGCGAGATCCGATGAGCTGCCGTCTGACCTGGGGTGCAACCTCTAGAAGGGAAACTTGGCCGACTTCCCCCGAAAATTCAATCGCCGCGACACCAACGAGTATCCCATCACGTTCACACACAACAACTCGGCCAATGTCGCTGTGGATTGTGATTGCCTGAACCCACGCAGCTTCAACGTCTTTGGTCACGAGAGATTGTGCCAACTCGGGATGGCTAACTTGCCAATTCGACATCTGTAATGTCGATATTGCACGAGCATCTGTGGCGTTTGCCAATCGCACGGTATCCACAACGACACGGTAGCGCAGCCAAGTTAACTGATCAGCCCCCCGACCTGTAGATCGATAGACTATGGCTCGTGGAAATTGAGTTTCGTAGTGACATTACGGTCGAATTGGTTCGCGCCAACGCCAGTGATGCTGACGTTGTATTCGCTGCACGAGTGTCAACCGTAGGTGAACAGTCGCTCGACGACGTGGATGCTGATCCCCAACGTAGCGCTGGATTGATCAACTATTTGATGCGTGATCGACATGGCAGTCCATTTGAGCATAATTCAATGACTTTCTTTGTCAAGGCACCTATTTTTGTGTGGCGCGAACATATGCGGCACCGAATCGCAAGCTACAACGAAGAGTCAGGTCGTTACCGGGAGTTGCTGCCGGTTTTTTATGTTCCTGGGCACGATCGCCCGTTGATTCAGTCGGGAAAGCCGGGGGCATACGAGTTTCATCCTGGTACGGCTGAACAGTACGACTTGGTTGATAGTGCCATCAAGGATTCATGCACAAGTGCTTACGCCGCGTACATGAACATGCTTGAAGCCGGTGTGGCCCGTGAAGTAGCCCGAATGGTGCTCCCCGTGACCATTTTTTCCTCAGCGTATGTCACCATGAATGCACGGTCATTGATGAACTTTCTTAGTCTGCGCCGCAAGGTTGAAGGGTCACATTTTCTTTCATATCCACAGCGCGAAATCGAAATGGTGGCTGAGGTCTATGAAGATCATTTCGCACGACTGATGCCAATAACCCATGCGACCTTTAATGCCAATGGTCGCGTGGCTCCTTAGCCCCTTAGCCGATGTTCGATGAATCGGCCTAGGGGTAAGGTTTTGACATGAAAAGTCCGTTTGGAGTGATGCTCACCGCGATGATCACGCCGTTTGCACCCGACGGTAGCCAAGACCTCGCCGGAGCCCAAAAACTTGCGACTCATTTAGTCGACAATCTCGGCCATGACGGGCTTGTCATCAATGGCACTACCGGAGAAGCATCAACCAAATCCGATTCAGAAGATCTCGCTCTATTGCAGGCCGTGGTTGAAGCCGTGGGTGATCGGGCCACGGTCATTGCGGGAGTGGGCACTAATGACACGTCGCATTCGATTTCCAGTGCCAAGGCAGCCGCCAAAGTAGGTGTAGACGCGCTTATGGCCGCAGCGCCCTATTACAACCGTCCGCCACAGCAAGGAATTTTTGAACATTTCTGGGCCATCGCGGATAGCACTGAATTGCCCCTCATGACCTACGACATCCCCCGACGCACAGGTGTTGCAATCGAAACCGAAACACTCGTGCGATTAGCAGAACACCCGAGAATTATCGCGAACAAGGATGCAAAGGGTGATCTAGAAGCATCCCAATGGGTCATGGCCCGTACAGATCTTGCCTGGTACAGCGGTGAAGACTCACTGAACTTGGCGCTACTGGCATTTGGCGCCGGTGGAATGGTTTCCGTGGTTGGACATCTGGTGGGGGATCGGCTCAAGAAAATGGCTGAGGTGTTCTGGAGTGGTGATGTTGAGGCAGCTCGGGTGATTAATGAATCACTCTTGCCGGTATATACCGGAATTTTTCGAGCCCAAGGCGTGATTTTGACCAAGGCCGCCCTCAATCTGCAAGGTCTACCCAGTGGCCCTGTTCGCCTTCCATTAGTCAATGCAACTTCCAGTGAGATCGAGCAATTAAAACTTGACCTTGCCGCTGGTGGCGTGGCTCCATTCGCTTAGTTCACCTGAGCCTTTAACAATCATTAAGGACCGATTAAATGTTTCTCCCTGACTTGCCTGTTCCACCACCGTTAGCCCCGGGAACTTTGCGGATTATGCCGCTCGGTGGCATCGGTGAGATCGGTCGCAACATGACAGTTTTCGAATATGACTCGCGGTTGTTGATCGTTGATTGTGGTGTGCTATTCCCTGAAGAGTCGCACCCCGGTGTTGATTTAATCCTGCCCGACTTTGAACCAATCCTTGATCGGATCAATGACGTAGAGGCAATAGTGCTCACCCACGGACATGAAGACCACATGGGTGCGGTGCCTTATTTACTGCGTCATCGAGTTGATATTCCGATCATCGGTTCAGTACTGACACTTGCATTCATCGAAGCAAAGTTAAAGGAACATCGGATTAAGCCGTTCACGTTGTCGGTTGCGGATCGGGCAGTTGAAAAAATCGGACCATTTGAACTTGAGTTTCTAGCTGTCAACCATTCAATACCTGACGCGATGGCAATATCGATCACGACACCTGCGGGTCGGGTATTGCACACGGGCGATTTCAAGATGGACCAGTTGCCACTTGACGGCCGAATTACCGACCTTGCGAGTTTTGCCCGCCTAGGTGAACTGGGCGTAGATGTACTGATGGTGGACAGCACCAATGCTGAAGTGCCGGGTTTTGTCCCCAGTGAAAAAGAAATCATTCCGGTGCTCGAAAGAGTTTTCAATCGGGCACAGGGTCGAGTAATTGTTGCTTCGTTTGCCTCGCACGTGCACCGGGTTCAACAGATAATCGACATTGCGGTGTCGCATAACCGCAAAGTGGCGTTTGTAGGCCGGTCAATGGTTCGCAATATGAATGTCGCGAGGGATCTTGGCTACCTGAAAATACCGGGTAACACACTCATTTCAATGGATGAACTTTCCAAATTGCCCGACAACAGGGCAGTACTTATTTGCACCGGGTCCCAAGGTGAACCCATGGCGGTGCTCTCCCGAATAGCTAACCGCAACCACGATATTTCGGTGGGAGAGGGCGACACAATCGTCCTAGCGTCATCACTCATTCCTGGAAATGAAAATGCCGTGTACCGAGTCATTAACGGACTAACCCTGCTGGGAGCTGACGTTGTGCATAAAGGCAATGAGTTGGTGCACGTTTCTGGGCATGCCGCGGCGGGAG
The DNA here is from genome assembly GCA_947499275.1 of Actinomycetota bacterium. Classification (GTDB taxonomy): domain Bacteria; phylum Actinomycetota; class Actinomycetes; order S36-B12; family S36-B12; genus UBA4592. Next base: position 14,927 of record CANMNM010000004.1, read on the forward strand.
AACTCCGTTACGTGTACAACATCGTGAAACCTAAATACGTAATGCCAATTCACGGAGAATGGCGTCACTTGAAAGCAAATGCCCTCCTTGCGATCGGTGTTGGCGTCCCAGCCGATCACGTGCTCATCACGGCCAATGGCGCATGTGTTGATGTCCGAGGCGATCAATGCGATATCGCCGGTGCTTACCCGCTGCGTGAGGTTTATGTGGACGGTGTCAGCGTGGGTAGAACAGATGAGAACTTGCTCAAAGACCGGTTGATTTTGGGCGAGGAAGGCTTCATCTCGGTGTACGCGGCCGTCGATATTGCCAATCAGTGCGTTGTCGTTGGTCCTGAGATTGTGGATCGCGGGGTTGGCGAAACCTCTGACACGACCAAAGTCGCGGCAGAGGTGGCCAAGGCCCTCGTTGACGCCATGAAAGAGGGAATTAATGACCCCCACGAACTTTCACAGAAAGCCCGCAAAGTTGTTGGCAGATGGGTAGGAACCACGCACCGGCGTCGCCCCATGATCGTGCCCGTTGTGATCGGGATCAAAGACGGCGGAAAAGCGAATTTGTGACACGCGGGACGCGTGTGACTGCTGGGGATTATTGGTTTGAGTGGGTACTCTGGCATCTATGGCTTCCCGCTCGTCTACGCGCACGCGTGGATCTTCCCCCAGCAAGTCCAAAAGTAGTCAGCGATCGAGCACCAAAAGTGCTCCCGCGAGGGCTCGAAAGGCGCCGGCTCGACCGGGCCCCCTACCTCGCGCGGTAGCCGGGGTCGGTAGAGGTATCGCTCGAGTCTGGATCAGTGTTGCCCACCTAGCGGGTGGCGCGGCCCGGGGTGTCGGCAAAGGTGCTCGCGATCTTGAGCCGGAAATGCGCCGCGATGGGCTAGGTCTTTCCCTCATTGCCGCGGCAATCATTGTGATTGCGGCAACGTGGTTTGGGGTCGAGGGTTGGTTCATTTCTTGGACGTCGATGCTGGCGACATCCTTTTTCGGGGCGTTAGCGTGGGTAACACCGCTACTTCTGCTTGCTCTTGCCTGGCGTTTCCTGCGCCACCCCGATCAGAATGGGGCTACGGGTCGTTTGGCTATCGGTATTACGGCCATTGTTGTGAGTGTTTTAGGTCTTTGGCACTTGGCGCAGGGAGTCCCTACTCCGAGCAGCGGTGCCGAAGCCATGAACAGTGCCGGTGGCACCATGGGCTGGGTTGTCACCGCGCCCGTGGCCGCGGCTTTGGGTTCGGTCGTGAGCGCCTTTTTGCTCGTATTGTTGGGTTTCTTTGGCTACCTCGTGCTCACTAGGACAACGATTGCCCGTTTGCGAGAGATCGCCGCTGACGGATTCGGACGCTTGCGTGGGGGAATTCCATCACGTGACCGCCGGGAAATCATCGAAAGTGACGAAGGCGAGGCGGTCGTAGCGGTCGTAGTCGACGTTGAAACCGGGGTCGAAAAAAGTCATTCCCCTGGTTTTGCCAACCCAAATGGAGTTTTGCGAGCGGATCACTCTGATATGGCGCTGGTAGGCGATGAACCATTCATTTCCCCAATCCCCAGTCAAGATGAACGTCCTGCCGCAGCTTTGATGGCTGGCATTGCCGAGTTGGACCCAAAATTGGCCGCGAAGTCCAACTCGCGCAGCGACACGATTGTTGTGGGCAGCACAACCTTGGGTACCCAAGGTGCGACCGAAATTGTGGCAGTTCCCCAGAAAAGTGAGCAGTTGCCACTGACCCCGCGAAGCACGTATCAACTTCCCAAAGGTGACCTGTTAAAAGTTGGACCGGCCCACAAGACCGCTACCAAGGCGAATGATCTTGTTGTGACCGCATTGACCGACGTGCTGACTCAGTTCGGGATTGATGCAACGGTCGTCGGCTTTATGCGTGGACCAACGGTTACCCGGTATGAAATTGAGCTGGGACAAAGTGTCAAGGTTGAGCGGGTTACGGCGCTGAGCAAGAACATTGCCTACGCTGTTGCCAGCGCGGAAGTGCGAATTCTTAGTCCAATCCCGGGTAAAAAAGCTATCGGTATTGAAATTCCCAACACTGATCGGGAATTGGTGGCACTCGGCGATGTACTGAAAAGCAAGGTCGCGGCCAATGACCAACATCCCATGGTGGTTGCGCTTGGCAAAGATGTTGAAGGCAGTTTTGTAGTGGCAAACCTGGCGAAAATGCCCCATATCTTGGTCGCCGGCGCGACAGGGGCGGGTAAGAGTAGCTGTATTAATTCATTGATCACCTCAATTTTGATGCGTTCGACACCGGATGAAGTACGGATGATCCTCGTTGACCCTAAACGAGTGGAACTGACCATCTACGAAGGTGTTCCGCACCTGATATCTCCGATCATTACTAACCCAAAGAAAGCTGCGGACGCATTGGCGTGGGTAGTAAAAGAAATGGATCGTCGATATGACGACCTTTCCGCATTTGGGTACCGCCACATTGACGACTTTAATAAGGCGGTTCGCACCGGGAAGGTGAAACCGCTGCCTGGTTCAGAGCGAAAGATTAAACCGTACCCTTACCTTTTAATAATCGTTGATGAACTTGCAGACCTCATGATGGTTGCCCCGCGTGATGTTGAGGACTCGGTTGTTCGTATCACTCAGCTTGCTCGCGCTGCAGGAATTCACTTGGTTCTTGCCACGCAGCGTCCAAGTGTTGATGTCGTGACGGGCTTGATCAAGGCGAATGTTCCTAGCCGTCTTGCCTTTGCAACATCGAGTCTGGCTGACAGTCGGGTGATCTTGGACCAGTCGGGTGCAGAGAAACTTGTCGGTCAAGGTGATGGACTCTTCTTGCCAATGGGTGAAAACAAGGCCATGCGCATCCAAGGTGCATTTGTATCCGAACATGAAATTCGGGCGATAGTTAGCCACTGTAAGGATCAATGGGACACCGATTACCTCGACGAAGTAACAACCCCAGCAGCCTCCACCAAAGAAATTGATGGAGATATCGGCGATGACCTTGATATTTTGCTGCAAGCCGTCGAATTAGTCGTAGGCACCCAATTCGGCTCAACATCAATGTTGCAACGCAAACTTCGTGTCGGGTTCGCCAAAGCCGGTCGATTAATGGACCTGATGGAGTCGCGTGGTGTGGTGGGTCCCAGTGAGGGTTCAAAAGCGCGAGATGTACTGGTCACCGTTGATGAACTTCCGGGGTTAATCCTGTCTATCCGTGGCGGATAGACTAACTAGGTGTCTGAGAAAACTGTTGCGCTAATCACCCTCGGGTGTGCGCGCAATGAAGTTGATTCTGAGGAGCTTGCAGGAAGACTTGAGGCTCAGGGTTGGAAATTGGTTTCCGACCCCGAGCTGGCCCAGGCAGTGATGGTCAACACTTGTGGGTTCGTTGACATCGCCAAAGCTGACTCAATTAACACCATCATCGAGGCAGCCGATCTCAAAGATTCTGGGGGAGTCACCAAAGCTGTAGTTGCTGTTGGCTGTCTCGCTCAGCGCTACGGCAGAGAACTGGCTAGTGATCTACCTGAAGCTGACGCAGTGCTGAGTTTTGATGACTACCCCATGATCGGCGAGCGGCTCGATGCTGTGATGCGCGGTGAGAAATTGGTTGCGCACGAACCCAGTGATCGACGTACTTTATTGCCGATCAGCCCCGTTGATCGCGCGGCCAACACCACACCGATCCCTGGGCATGGATTGCAGGACGCGATGCCAGAGGGGAATGACGCACTAGCCTGGCAGCCGCCGATCTTGCGTAAACGATTGGAAAACTCACCCGTTGCCCCGGTCAAACTCGCATCGGGATGTGACCGTCGTTGCACATTTTGCGCTATACCTTCATTTCGTGGTTCATTTATTTCGCGTCCACCGGCCGATGTAGTCGCCGAGATTGCTTGGCTTGCTGGGCTGGGTGTCACCGAGGCAGTCTTAGTGAGCGAAAACTCAACGTCATATGGCAAGGATTTGGGGGACTTGCGGCTTCTTGAATCGCTGCTTCCAGCAATTGGCGAGGGGACGGAGATAGCTCGGATCCGGGTTGCTTATTTGCAGCCGGCAGAAGTTCGCCCCGACCTGCTTAAGGTCATGGCCGGTACACCGGTCGTTGCACCCTATTTTGATTTGTCATTCCAGCACGCTTCTGCGTCCTTGCTGCGGCGCATGAAACGCTTTGGTGGCAAATACTCATTTTTGGAATTGATAGCAACTATTCGCGAGCTGTCACCGGCAGCAGGGATCCGCAGCAATGTCATTGTGGGATTCCCCGGTGAAACCGACGAAGAATTTGCTGAACTTGTCTCATTCTTGGACGAGGCACAACTTGATGCCGTGGGAGTTTTCGGCTACAGCGACGAAGAAGGAACTGAGGCATTCCATTTGCAGCCGAAGGTACATCCTGACGTTATTGCCGGTCGGGTGCGCTTAATAACGGACTTAGTTGAAGAACTCATGGCTCAGCGGGCTCAAGATCGAATCGGTGAAACTGTTGAAGTTGTGATTGAGTCATTCGATGAGCAGTCCGGCACCTACCTTGGCCATGCGGGTCACCAGGGACCCGACGACGGTGAAACGCAAATCGTGGTGGGTACTGAAGGTGGATCCGTTGACATTGGCCAGCTAGTGCGCGCGAAGGTCATTGACAGCAGCGGAGTTGACTTGATCGCGGAACTGGTTAGTTAATGCGTGAGCAGCAGCTCCCTTCGGATCATGCGGCTGACCTACCCAGCAGTACCTCAGTGCTAAATGTCGCGAATGCCCTCACGGCGCTTCGGCTTTTAGCGGTCCCGTTATTGGGTTACCTCCTAGTGCAAGACACACAGGAATCTCGGAACTGGGCGGCGTTGGTTTTTTTATTGGCTTCCATAACTGACTTTATTGATGGTTATGTTGCACGCAGGTACGGACTGATAACCACGGTGGGCAAAATTGCGGATCCGATCGCCGATAAATTTCTGACCGGTGTTGCGTTGATCGGTTTGTCATATTTGGGCTCTCTCCCGTGGTGGGTCACGATTCTCATCATTGCCCGCGAGATTGGAGTGACAATTCTGCGCTTTTGGGTGATCGAGCACGGGGTGATCACCGTCTCTCGCGGCGGAAAGACCAAGACCCTTCTCCAAATGATCGCGATCAGCATGTTTCTTGTTGTTTGGCCGTTGTCAGCACCCGAGTCGTTTGTCACGATTTGGGACATCGCCAAAATTACGATGATGTCCCTTGCTGTAATTCTGACCTTGACAACTGCAATTGCTTATATCCGAAAGGCACTTCAGCTGCGCAAGGAAATTGATGTTCGCATTGAAGGCGCGGCATCGTGATCGCCCAGTTGTTGATCGACACCCTTCGCGAGAAGGGGCAGAGTGTGAGCGTTGCAGAGTCCCTCACCGGGGGTTCATTGGCAAGTGCGTTGGTAGATATTCCCGGCGCATCTGACGTTTTCTTCGGCGGAGTCGTGGCCTACACAATCTCAGCTAAGCGTGAAGTACTCGGGGTCGGTGAGGAAGCTCTCACCTGTGGCGTGGTTTCCCAAGAGGTTGCGATTGCCATGGCCAAAGGTGCCCTGGATCTCTTTGGCTCCGATTACGCCATCTCGACTACGGGAGTAGCCGGTCCCGGCCCTGCGGAGGGGATTGAGCCGGGAACCATGTGGTTGGGCTGTGCGTCCAAGATTCTTACCGGAGCTGTACAGATACAACTGACTGGGGATAGAAATCAGATTCGCGCGGCGGCGGTAAACGCCGCATTAGAGCTGATTGATACCCAGGAGGTATTTTCTCGGCTCCGGTAAAGGAAATGAGCCAAGATCGACACTTATCGACTTAAGCGGGTATCATAGGTATCTCGTCTTTGATGAGAGTGCAATTTCGCAGTAGGAAGGAAATGGACATGATCGTTTTGCGCAATGTGATCGGTGATGAACTTCGCCGTCGTCGTCAAGATCAGGGCCGAACCCTGCGAGACATTTCTGGTGCCGCATCCGTGTCACTCGGTTACCTCTCTGAAATCGAACGCGGTCAAAAAGAAGCGTCCTCTGAGCTAATTGCCGCAATTTGTGGTGCCCTCGAGGTGTCGCTCTCTGACATCCTGGCTTCCGTTAGTACATCTGTTGCACATGCGGAATCAGCACAGCCAATAACCTTCCCTAGTGCCATTTCATCCATTTAGTTTCCTTCTCGCAACAGTTGGCATGTGGTGCGGCTAAGTGACATGTCTGAGCGCCTAGAAATCGTGATTGGCCCTCAATACAGCGCCTCGTGGCGCAAAGATGTAGTTCTTCCCGATCTCGGTTGCACGGTTGACGCAGCAGTAATTGACGGGATTGACGCTGGGGTTATTTGGCGGGCAGTGTGCAATTTTGTAGAAGTCCCAAATTCACTGCTTTAATTTCACATTGCACTAGAGTGCTTTTATGAGTGCAATCGATCAAACAAGCTCGATTGAGTCCTTGGAAAGTCCGCGGATCCTCACCATTGCACACCGTTCCGTCGTGACCTTGTCGGCGGCCCAAATGTTTGGCGGCATTGCCGTCGCTGGTTCTTTCCCGGCCGGAGCATTGCTAGCGGCATCGCTGACAGACTCCGAAGCATTTGCGGGGCTTGTGCAAACAGCCGGAGTCCTTGGCGCTGCAATTTTCGCTCTCCCACTTGCACGGATTGCTTTAACAAAAGGTCGTCGCCCTGCGTTGGCCTGCGGTTACGGATTGGGAATCATCGGCGCGATTCTGGTGACCGTCGGGGCTGTCCACTCGCAGATTGCAATTGTGCTTTTCGGGACATTATTTGTTGGCGTGGCAAGTGCTGCGAGTTTGCAGGCTCGCTATGCCGCGACCGATCTAGCTACTCCCGAGAACCGAGCCCGTTCACTTTCATATGTTGTTTGGGCAACCACCATTGGGGCGGTTCTTGGGCCTAACTTGCTCAATTTCAGTGGCTCGTTAGGACTCAGACTTGGGCTACCAGAATTGTCGGGGGCCTTTGTAATCTCTGGGCTAGCGCTTACGTGTGCGGTGATTGTCCTGCTGGTGGCATTGCGCCCTGACCCGTTTGTCCTGGCGACCAAACTGAGACAAGACCTTGACCCGGGTACAAAAATGGCACACCCAAAGTTGCGCGACGGGATTGAACACCTGCGAACACGACCACGAGCCATCTTGGGAATCGGGGCAATTTCCATTGGGCACCTCGTAATGGTGATGGTGATGGTGATGACCCCCGTACATATGGATCATGTCGATATTTCGTTGCAACTCATTGGCTTGGTAATTAGTGTTCATGTGGTCGGCATGTATGCATTTTCACCACTTGTTGGTATGGCGGTTGATCGTTTCGGCCGGGTGCCGATGATCGTTGTTGGTGTGCTAATTCTGATCGCGAGTTGTGTAACTTCGGGATTGGCCCCGGACGAAAATGTTGTGGTCTTGGGGATCGGACTCTTCCTGCTGGGATTGGGGTGGTCCTTCACTCTTATCGCCGGATCAACTTTGTTGACGGACTCGGTGGAAGCTAATGAACGCCCCTCTGTTCAAGGGTTATCTGATCTGTCGATGAATGCAGCCGGCGCACTCGGTGGAATTGCCGCCGGGCTCATCATGTGGCTGGGTGGGTACGGCTGGTTGTGCGCACTTGCGATCGTCCCGCTGGTCGGATTGGCCCTTTGGGTGAACCTTCCGGCGTGTCGCAATCCTTCGAACGCACGTTCGATATAGGCTTTCATTGCTGGGTCGAGTTATTAACAGTCTCCGGTGATCATCCACATAGGGAAATCACTTGAGCCACATGTCAGTGCTCGCACTTAGCCTTCGTCAAACATAAACAAAACGTGAAGTGAGCCAACTACACCATAAAAGTAGTTGTCATCGCTGACCCAGGGTTGAGGAGTAAGAGCATGGCAAATACTGAAAAGGACCGCGAGAAGGCCCTTGATTCCGCATTGGCTCAGATTGAGCGCCAGTTCGGAAAGGGTTCACTCATGCGACTGGGGGACTCCGAGCGGGTTCCCATGGAGGTTATTCCCACAGGATCCATTGCACTCGATATTGCACTCGGTATTGGTGGATATCCGCGCGGACGCATTGTGGAGGTTTACGGTCCAGAATCCTCGGGTAAAACTACGGTGGCTCTGCATGCAATTGCCAGCGTTCAAGCACGTGGCGGACTCGCTGCCTTCATCGACGCCGAGCATGCCCTTGACCCCGACTATGCAGCGCACCTTGGGGTGGATCTGGACAATCTGTATGTCTCCCAGCCCGACAACGGTGAGCAGGCACTTGAAATCTGTGACACGTTAGTTCGGTCAGGTGCAATTGACCTGGTGGTCATCGACTCGGTGGCAGCACTCACTCCACGTGCGGAGATTGAGGGCGACATGGGTGATTCGCACATGGGTTTGCAAGCACGACTCATGAGCCAGGCACTTCGCAAAATGGCGGGTGCGTTGAGCAATACCAACACCACGGCAATCTTCATCAACCAGCTTCGTGAGAAAATCGGCGTGATGTTCGGGTCACCCGAGACGACAACCGGTGGAAAAGCTTTGAAGTTCTATTCATCGGTTCGACTCGACGTTCGTCGGATTGAGACACTCAAGGGCGGAACTGAGGCCGTTGGTAACCGGACCCGCGTTAAGGTTGTTAAGAACAAGGTTGCGCCACCATTTAAGCAAGCAGAGTTTGACATTATTTATGGAGAAGGAATTTCACGTGAAGGTTCCCTGATTGATATTGGAGTTGATCAAGGGATTGTTCGCAAAGCTGGTGCCTGGTACACCTATGAGGGCGATCAGCTTGGACAGGGCAAGGAAAATGCCCGGGCATTTTTGAAGGACAACGCTGATTTGGCTAATGAAATTGAAAAGCGAATCAAGGAGCAAATGGGGATCGGTCCCAAGATTGACGCTGCCGAGAAGCCCAAATCAGCGAAGTCCGCAGCCAAAGCGGAAGCCGCTATCGAGCTCGACGATCTCGACACCCTTGACGAGTAGTCCTCCCGGTAATGGCTGAA
>CANMNM010000005.1 GCA_947499275.1 Actinomycetota bacterium
AGCGTTCCCTGTCCCCCTTCAAGGAGAACTACCTTGCCTTCGTCGAGAGCCTTGTTAAGTATGAGTGAAGTGTCGCGAACCATTGGTCGAAGAATTTCAGCGAATTGCAGCAGGTCAGTAACCACCAAATCAATAGCAATTTCACGTCTGTTAAAAACTTTGACCAGAACCTGATTCTTACTCGTAAGGGCGCTCTCTACTTTTTGTCGCAAAATTGATTCGTCAAATAAATCCTGGACACGAATGCCAACACGTCCGATCTTGTCACTGTAAGTAGGGCCAATTCCTCGACCGGTGGTTCCGATTTGAGCTTTGCCCAGGAACCGCTCGGTGACCTTGTCCAAGGTCACGTGATAACTGGTGATCAAATGCGCATTCGCGCTAATCAGCAATTTTGAAGTATTGATCCCTCGATCATTGAGGCCGGCAATCTCCGCTAATAAAACTGCGGGGTCAATCACAACTCCGTTAGCGATTACTGGAATTACTTCCGGGGTCAGGATCCCACTGGGAAGCAGATGCAGTGCGAATTTTTGGTCGCCGATGACCACCGTATGGCCAGCGTTATTGCCGCCTTGGTATCGAACCACGTAATCAACACGATCGCCTAAGAGATCCGTTGCCTTACCTTTGCCTTCATCCCCCCATTGGGAGCCAAGCAGAACTATTGCGGGCACTGAGAAAGGCTACCGGAGAAGATATGAACCCGTGTGAGTGACTGTTGTTTGCGCGAGTTGTGAAGCAATCATTTTTCGGTAATCTGAGACTTCACATAAAGAGCGAGGATTTCCTTGAAGAGTTTAGACATTAAATTAGGTGATGAAGAACTGCTCTCAACTCATTTCACAGGCTTGCATTCTGGTGGTGGTCGCAGTTCTATCGCTGGTGGGCAAAGCGCGGCTGACCTAGCATTAATGGACTTGAATATTGCCGGATACGCGCGAGATCGTTCTGAGGTCTTGCCGGTCACAGCACGCGGAGCGTCGGTGCTCTCACCGTATATTCGGCACAATCTGCTGACCCTCGAAAAGGTCTGGAACCGGGTAGCAAAGGCCCCCTTTGCAGATCGAGAGAAGTACCGGGACGAACTGCTGTGGCAGGAATATTCACGACACCTCTATGCACGGCTGGGTACGCGTCTATTTCACAACCTTCGATTCGAGCAGGTGCGAGATGCCCCGGGGGACGGTTGGCAACACGGTCCACCCGACTCGGTCGGCATGGCTTGTATTGATTTCGCGGTTGAAGAATTGGGTCGTGACGGTTGGATTGTGAACCAGACCAGAATGTGGCTGGCATCGCAGTGGACTGTTCGAAACCAAGTTGGTTGGCTGCACGGTCAGGAACGCATGTATCGCGAGTTGATCGACGGGTCACGGGCCGCAAATCTCACCGGCTGGCAATGGGTTGTTGGCTCAGGCAATGGTAGACCGTACGGGCTTTCTAAGTGGCAGGTGCAAAAACGAGCACCGCAGCTGTGTGGTGGGTGCGCCCTGAAGAGCAACTGTCCCATTGCACATTTCCCTGATGAACGTCCACTCGACGAAGCACCAACTGAACCGCTACTCGCCTCCGACCCTGATCCTGATGGAACCGCCGGTCCCTCAGTTGCAGTGAAGAACAGCATCCCACAGTTTGTACTACTCACTATTGATTCGATGGGTGATCAGGATCCAGCATTAATGGCTAATCCAACGTTGCCGGTTACCTTTGTCTTCAATGAATCAGCTCTCGCGAAGTTACAACTTTCATCAAAGCGCATCTTCTTTTACCTCGAGACACTTCAGGACTTAGCCCAACGAAGGGACGTGCAGCTATTTTTGGGTGACCCGTATGAGTTCGCCCGCGAGAATCGCGTGGCCGTAACCTATGCGCCAGTCCCCAGTTTTAAAAAGTTTACAAATTTAGCCGAGGTTCACCCGTACCCGTGGTTAAAGAGGCCACATGGTCAATCGGTGAAATCATTTTCGGCTTGGCGTGGAAAATCACGCTAGGTCAGCCAGGGCCCGTCCGAGATCGCGTCCACTCAACCAGCCAGCCTCAACTCGAGGTCGGTCACTGAATTCATCACCCGCACGTGATACATCGCCGAGAATAAAGTTGGGCTCACCCGATGTGGTTCCTTCAAGCGGCTTAGCGAATGTCCACCGGTGAGCATGTGTCCACACCGGATCTGCATCGAATCCCATAATCCGTTTTGCCGCAGCGATTGCGATGGGAATAACCTCCACGGCATTAACCAGATGACCTGCAGAAAGCACTGAGCTCATGTGCACAACGAGTGCTGGTGCTTGATCTCCGCGCCTGGCACCGTCATTAGCGATCCAAGTGACTTGAGCGTCTTGATTGACAAAGATTCCGTCGAAAGCCGACCAGTACACCTGATCGAATAAGAGTGAAACAGAAATGACCGGCTCCCACACTGCCGTGCTGAGTTCACTCGCTCTCGGAAAAATCCGAGCTGCCTGTGGCGTGGGCATGCAGAGCGCCAGTCGTTCATTCGCCGGCACCTCGGCAATTTCACCCTCTTCGATCACCAGATCGCGTGCTAGATATTCAACGACACTTCGAATTCCCAATTCTGCGCGATAGCGCATTGGGCCCATCGTGACTCCAGCGATTCCTTCGGAGTCGGCGAAGTGAAAGGTGTCCGTCCATGGCTGCACAATCCCCGCAAGTTCCAATTCAGAAACAACCGATGCGAAATCAGGATCGCTTGCCGTGAAATAGGAAGCCCCCGTGTCAAAAACTCTGCCGTCAAATTGCGTTCCGGAATCACGAACAGAGTGCGAAGCCATCCGGCCGCCAATTCGGAAACCCTTGTTCACAATTCGAAAAGAAACACCCGCATCGCGCAAAGCAATGGCGCAGGACACCCCTGTGATTCCTGCGCCAGCAATGAGAACTGGTTTAGCCAAGTGTTGGATCACATTCAATAATGAAATCAGCGATTCGAACTTGTTCATCGCTTTCATTTATTTCACCCGCTGCACGGCCAAGATTCTGCAGGCAGCGAAGGAAACCTTGATTGGGCTCGTGACTCCAAGGAACGGGACCGTAGCCCTTCCAACCATTCTTGCGAAGTGAGTCAAGTCCACGGTGGTAACCGACGCGAGCAAACGCGTAAGAACCTATGACATCACTTTGATCCCAGGCCTGATCGCTGAGCATTGCCCAGGCAAGTGAACTGGTTGGGTATTGCGCAACAACTGTTCGTGGATCGCCTCCGGCTGCTAACGCGGCTTGCGCGAGATCCCCGATTGGTAGGAGCGTTGGGTTTGGCCCACCTAGCAAATTGTCTGAATTCATTTCTACTTCATCCTCGTTCCGGCAGAGCGTAGGTCTTCACAAGCGAGCTTGACGCGGTCGGCCATTCCGGCTTCAGCGGCTTTTCCGTAAGCACGCGGGTCATACATTTTTTTACTTCCTACGTCGCCGTCAATTTTGAGGACACCGTCGTAGTTGACAAACATGTGATTGGCTATTGGGCGCGTGTATGCGTATTGAGTGTCAGTGTCAATATTCATTTTCACAACACCGAAGTCGAGTGATTCACGGATCTCACTGAGTAGCGAACCTGACCCACCGTGGAATACCAGGTCAAACGGTCTGTCAACCCCGTATTCCTTTCCGACAGCGTCTTGGATATCTTTGAGAATCGATGGAGTCAAAACCACATTTCCTGGTTTGTAAACGCCATGGACATTCCCGAATGTTGCTGCAACCATGTAACGACCGCGCTCACCTAAACCAAGCCTCTTGGCTGTTTCGAGTCCGTCTTCGATTGTTGAAAAGAGCTTTGCGTCATGGGAGGCTTCAATCCCATCCTCTTCACCGCCAACGACACCGATCTCGATTTCCAAAACAATATTTGCTTTAACGCAAGCGTCAAGCATCCGCTCAGAGATTTCCATATTTTCTGCAAGAGGGACCGCGGAGCCATCCCACATGTGTGATTGGAAAAGGGGTGCACGACCTTTTGCAACGCGTTCCTGTGAAATAACAAGGAGTGGTTCCATGAAACTGGAGAGCATGCCCTTGGGACAGTGATCTGTGTGAAGCGCGATATTGACGTCGTACTTGTCCGCGACCACGGTTGCAAACTCGGCAAGTGCGACCGCACCAGTAACCATGTCTTTCACACCCTGACCTGTAGCGAACTCGGCGCCGCCCGATGAAACTTGAACGATCCCGTCGCTCTCTGCTTCAGCGAATCCGCGAATCGCGGCGACAATCGTTTGGGAGGAAGAGGTATTGATCGCTGCATAGGCAAATTTCCCAGCCTTGGCACGATCAAGCATTTCGCGGTAAACCTCTGGGGATGCAATAGGCATGTGAACTCCAAAATATTTGCCCGCTTACTCACGGGGCCGGTTGTCAATCTGTATTGTTCCACGTTCCCTTTTCGGGATGCTAACCGAATACATGGAACCCGATTACATTCCGTCAGCGAATTGCGTGCTGCCGAATCCACCCGTGCATGGCGATTGCTGCTGCTGCACCAACATTTATGGATCGGGTTGAACCAAATTGGGCTATATCTATCTGGGATTGGCACTGTTCGCGCATGCCTTCAGACAACCCTGATCCCTCTTGGCCTACGACTAACACGCACTCCTTCGGGTAACTGAAGGTCTCGATGGGGACCGAGCCTTCCATGTTGTCAACACCGATAACCGGAATTCCTGCTTCTGTCGCCCATGAGCCGAATGACACTGGATCAGGGTGGTGGCGAATATGTTGATATTTGTCTGTCACCATTGCGCCGCGCCGGTTCCAGCGCTTTCGGCCCACAATATGAACTTCCTTGACTAAAAACGCATTAGCGGTGCGAACAATTGAACCGATATTGAAATCATGCTCGAGGTTTTCAATCGCAATATGTAATGTGTGGCGAGAAGCATCTAGATCAGCAACAATCGCCTCTAGGCTCCAGTATCGATATTTATCGATGACATTACGCCGATCACCATTGGCGAGGAGCTCGCTGTCCCACTGCTCACCAACGCGAGCATCACCTTCCCAGGGACCGACACCTACTTCGGCCGTGTCCTGATCCATTTGTGAAACCTACTCAAGTCCTAGATCGGCGAGTGTGTAAGCGGCGGTGTAGCCGTAGCCAGATTCTTCAACTTTTGATTTTGCACCACGATCAACAATCACGCTGACGCCCGCGATCACGGCACCATCAACCAAGAGCGCCTCAACGGCTGCCAATACAGATGAGCCGGTGGTTGAAGTGTCTTCGACTGCAAGAACACGAACACCTTTGACGTCGGGGCCTTCAATTCTTCGCTGCAAACCATGCTGCTTCTCGCTTTTGCGGACAACAAATGAATTAAGGAGGACGCCCTCACCCGCGGCGTTGTGCATCATTGCAGTCGCCACGGGGTCAGCTCCAAGGGTCAGACCACCGACGGCCGCGTAATCACAACCACTGTTCACCTGTCGCATTACGGCACCAACCAGTGGTGCCGCTTCAGCGTCCAATGTCACCCTCCTGAGGTCCACGTAGTAGTCCGCCTCTCGCCCGCTGGAAAGAATGACCTTTCCACGAACCACAGCTTTGTCTAAAATTTGTTGGCGTAATTCATTCCACTCGGGGCTTCGTGACATAGTCACATCCTAATCAAGTGCGAATATGCTGATCCCAATGAATGATGTAACGCTGGTCCACCTCGTGTCTGATGAAACACCCCCGGACCTGTCAGATCTATTAACTAAGACACATCCCGTAACTAGGACGCATCCCACCAATTGCATCGAAATCCAAGTGGATCTCGACCCCGCCCGGACGTGCCAAGCAATAGCAAAGGCCACCACGACCAAGAATCTTGTCGTCATTGCCACCGGCAGCGCCTGCAACCAACTCCCCGCTATCGCCCTGGCTCAACGGGCAGCCGGGCGAGCGATTTTGGGTTACCAGTTATTGCAGCCCGCACTCCCGCCATTTACCGACAGCTGGCCCCTAGCGCCAATAACAGCATATTTCCCAACGGGATCAACTATTCCCCGAGAAGTTGGCCTTCGAGGAATCACAATCAAGGAATTCACGTGCCTACCCGAATTCGCCCAATTCATCGAAAATTATTTCCTTTAAACGAAGCGGAACCCCGGCTCTCAAACGGATTCGCGCGAGGACATGGCTTACCGTTAGGGGGTGAGATGTAAAGCCAGACGAGCACTCGTGGGGATTGCTGCCGCCGCATTGGCGACTTTCCCCCTCGCAAACGTCCACGGCGTAAGCATTCGTCAGAGTGAATTTTCCCCACGGGTTATTCATGGGGTTGAAGCCAAGATCGGGCAATTTCCCTATTTGGCAGCTTTGCTTTACACAACAGACCTCGAACAGGACGGCGCATTTCAGGCCCAGTTCTGCGGGGCAACACTGACCAGCCCAACCACATTGGTTACCGCCGCTCATTGCGTGGTTGACCAGAAAAGCGGCGAGCAAACTACCGCGGCCGAAATCAGCGCTGGATTCGCCCGAAATCTAGATTCGTCAACTATTCGAATTGTTCAAATCACAAACATCAGTGTGCACCCGGAATACAACATTGAAACCTCCGAGAACGATATTGCCGTCCTGACACTCACGGCGCCGGTGACTGATATCCCGATTTTGAACCCGCTGATACCTGAGTTGGCCGCCGAATACACGGCTGCGGGAAATGCCGCTCAAGTTGCCGGTTGGGGAAACATTGTCGTTTCAGGTAACAAGTACCCGACCATTTTCCAGGTAGGTGACGTGGTGATATTTCCCAACTCTTCCTGCGGTGGAGGAAAAAGAAATATGGTTAATGGAATCAACTTCAACGGATTTTCCAATCGAGAAGTAAATGACAGCGTAATGATCTGCGCTGCCGGAGTTAATTCGAGTAAGGAAATTGTTGACGCCTGTCAGGGCGATTCCGGTGGGCCACTAGTCGTAACAGGTAGCGCCGGTCCACGACTTGTCGGAATTGTCAGTTGGGGTGAGGATTGTGCGAGTACGTATCCCGGGGTCTACATTCGAGTGAGCGCGGCTAACGACTTTTTGCAAGAAGCTGGGGCAATGCCCATTTCAATTCCGACAGTTCCGCCCACCGTCTCTGTTATGCCACTTTTAGGTGAGTTGAGAATCACCGTGAGTCTGAGTCAAGGCGACGCCGCGGTGACGCAGTATGCAGCAACTGTAACTGGGCCAAACCCCGCGAACCCAATAACGACCCAGACCCTCAATTGCTTTGCAGCACCCACGGCGCGAAATTCAAGCGGTGTCTGTTCGATTACTGGCCTGATCACCGGAGCCGAGTACGCGGTGACAGCGATCTCGGCTAACGAAGTTGGCAACTCACCAGCTTCTGTCCCGATCATTGCGGTTCCCAGCGATCAACCAATTGCTGGCGAAGTCAAGTCCGCTAAATTCACTCGGACAAGTGCGAAGTTCAGCTTCAGGCCATCAAACGCAAACAGTTCACCGGTGAGGACCGAGAGAGTCATCTGCTCACCCGTTGGCTCGGGAGCCATTCGCTCCGCTCGTATTTCCGGTGACTCGGCGGTCGTTAGAAACCTGACACAAAGCCGTTATCGGTGCCTCAGTCGAATAGTCACCGATGCTGGTTCGGCCGACTCAGCTGAAAAAGTGATTCGGCGTTAAGACATACCCACCTAAGCGCGAAAGCTCCCGGATCGCAGGCATAAGGTTGGCACATGCAAGGAAACTTTTTGATTCCCAAAATGCGCCCGCATGCTGTCTCCATCTTTGCCGAGATGTCAATGCTTGCAGTAGAGACTCAGTCAATCAATTTGGGGCAAGGGTTCCCTGACACTGACGGCCCACAGGAACTCAAGGACGAAGCCACCGCCTGCATAAATAGCGGGCGAGGAAATCAGTACCCACCGCCACATGGATTTCCCGAATTACGCACTGCAATCTCCGCTCATCAGAAACGTTTCTATAACTTGGATATTGATCCAGACACTGATGTCGTTGCAACTACGGGAGCAAGTGAAGCCCTTGCGGCGGCTCTGTTGGCACTCGTCGAAAAAGGTGATGAAGTTGTATTTTTTGATCCTGCATTTGACATCTATCGGGCGGTAATTGATCTCAGTGGAGCCAAACCTGTTGGTGTTCCCATGACCAAGCCAGACTTGCGACCAGATATCCAATCATTAGCGGCGGCCATTACCCCTGCCACGAAAGTACTGCTCCTAAACTCACCGCACAATCCGAGTGGCACAGTGTTCAACCGAGAAGAACTCAGTGCGATTGCCGAATTAGCTATTGCACACGACCTCATAGTGATCTCTGACGAAGCGTACGAGCATTTGTGGTTTGACTCGAATGTGCACATCCCCATTTCGACTTTGCCAGGCATGTTCCAGCGATGCATCACAATTGGTTCGGGTGGCAAGTCATTCTCATTTACCGGTTGGAAAGTTGGCTGGGCAAGTGGCCCACGTCCCCTAATAGCCGCTGTTAAATCCGTGCGTCAACATTTGAGTTACGTCTCTGGTGGGCCATTTCAACTGGCGATTGCAAAGGGGCTTGGCTTGCCCGATCAGTATTTTGAGCAATGTCGACGAGACCTCATTGTTAAGCGTGATCAACTCAGCGCTGGCTTGTCCCAACTCGGTATGAGAGTGATTCCAACGGAGGGAACCTATTTCATATCCACGGATATCTCACCCCTCGGTTATACCGATGGGCTTGAGTTCGCTCGCATGTTGGCCAAACAGTGCAAGGTTGTTGCCATTCCCCACCAAGTCTTTACCGAATCGGGTCAGGATTTTAAGGAATATATCCGCTGGGCTTTCTGCAAGAAACCTGAAGTACTTGCAGAAGCTCTCGAGCGAATGCGGACTATTTCCTAAAGAATTTTGAGCGAATCGCCATCGGGGGCGACAGTAATAACACAGGTGTCTCCGTCGGACAGATCTCCATTTAGTAACGCCATGGCCAACTTGTCACCGACAGCAGTTTGAACCAGTCGGCGCAACGGACGCGCACCATAGACCGGGTCAAAGCCACGGTCAACCAACCAGGTCAGAGCAGCCTGCTCCAATTCAAGGGTGATTCTGCGGTCGACGAGTCGCTTTTGCAGGAGTTCGATTTGAATCTTGGTGATTCTGGCCAATTCTTCTTTGTCCAGTGGATCAAATGTCACCATTGCGTCAAGCCGGTTAAGGAACTCAGGGCGAAACTTTTGTCGCACAACTTCCATGACGGCAGCTTTCCGCTCCTCAAATGGCACATCTTGGTCAATGAGGAATTGAGATCCAAGGTTTGAGGTCAAAATAAGGATTACATTACGGAAATCCACTGTTCTTCCCTGGCCGTCGGTTAAACGTCCATCATCAAGAACTTGCAACAGAACATCAAATACTTCCGGGTGTGCTTTCTCTACCTCGTCAAGGAGTACCACCGAGTAGGGGCGCCTGCGAACCGCTTCGGTGAGTTGTCCTCCCTGTTCGTAACCGACATAACCTGGAGGGGCGCCAACCAGACGGGCTACCGAGTGCTTCTCGGAGTACTCGCTCATGTCAATGCGAATCATCGCTCGTTCGTCATCAAAGAGGAATTCCGCGAGTGCCTTAGCCAATTCTGTTTTACCAACACCTGTTGGTCCAAGGAACAAGAAGGAGCCGGTCGGCCGATTGGGGTCAGAGATCCCTGCCCTTGCGCGACGCACCGCATCACTGACCTCACGGACAGCTTCAGGTTGACCGATTACCCGTTCACCGAGGTAATCCTCCATGCGCAGCAGTTTCTGTGTTTCGCCTTCAAGTAATCTGCCGGCCGGAATACCCGTCCACGCTGCAACAACTACTGCTATGTCGTCGGCGGTCACTTCTTCTTTGACCATGGTGGATTCCCGCGCATTCGTCTCAGCGGTTACCTTCACGAGCTCCTCTTCAAACGTTGGGAGTTCGGAATACAGAATTCGTGACGCCAGCTCGAAATCTCCTTCGCGCTGAGCCCGGTCAGCCACCGCCCGCAAATCGTCGATTAAGACCTTAATTTCACCGATTCGGTCTAGGCCCTTCTTCTCATCATTCCAGCGGGTCCGGAGTCCACGAAGTTCTTCATCTTTTTCCACAATTTCCGCACGGATTTTTGTCAAACGATCTTTTGACGCGTCATCTTTTTCCTTGGCGACTGCCAGTTCTTCCATGCGCAGTCGATCGACTTGGCGTTGCAGCACGTCAATTTCCACAGGAGATGAGTCGATCTCCATGCGTAGTCTGCTTGCCGACTCATCCATTAGATCAATCGCTTTGTCTGGCAAAAATCGATTAGTGATGTAGCGGTCAGACATTGTGGCGGCAGCGACGATCGCCGAATCAGAGATAACGACTTTATGATGCGCTTCATATTTTTCTTTAATACCGCGCAAAATTGCAATTGTGTCTTCCACACTTGGTTGGTCAACCAAAACTTGTTGAAAACGACGCTCGAGAGCAGGATCCTTTTCGATGTATTCGCGATACTCATCCAGGGTTGTTGCACCTATCATGCGCAGCTCGCCTCGGGCAAGCATCGGCTTCAACATATTGCCAGCATCCATTGCCCCATCGCCGGTGCTGCCCGCGCCCACAACAGTGTGAAGTTCATCAATAAACGTAATTACTTGACCATCACTGCCCTTGATTTCATCAAGTACGGCCTTTAAACGCTCCTCGAATTCACCGCGAAATTTTGCTCCCGCAAGCATGGCGCTCATGTCAAGGGAGATCAACTTCTTTCCCAAAAGGGAAGTCGGTACATCTCCTTCGACAATTCTTCGAGCAAGACCTTCGACTACTGCTGTCTTTCCTACACCCGGTTCACCTATGAGAACCGGGTTATTTTTGGTACGACGAGAAAGCACTTGCATCGTTCGACGCACTTCTTCATCTCGGCCGATCACCGGATCGATTTTTCCTTCACGAGCAAGTGCGGTTAGGTCAACGCCATATTTTTCTAATGCTTGGAAAGTGCCTTCAGGATCTTCTGTTTTCACGCGTGTGCTCCCTTTTGTTTCTTGTAATGCTTGAAGTAATGATGCTCCGGTGACTCCCACCTGAGCGAGCGCTTGAGCGGCTTCGTTTGTGCCACTTTTGGCGAGTGCGATGAGCAAGTGCTCGGTGCTGACGTAATCGTCATCCCGTTCTTTTGCTAACGAATCGGCGTCCTTGAGAACCTTGACCGTTGATTGACTTAATTGTGGCGGCGCAACCGTTGACCCTGATACGGAAGGGAGTGACTGCATTTGCGCGCGCACATTTGCCGTAAGTGCCGGGACGTTAATTCCCAAGTGTTTAAGGAGCGCGGTTGCAATTCCTGGACCCTGCTGAAGGAGGGAGTCGAGAAGATGGATGGGCTCAACTGATGGGTTCCCTTGCGCAGCAGCGATCCGAACAGCTGCTCCAATAGCGTCATTGCTTTTTGTCGTTAACGCAATATCCATTATTGATCTCGATTCACCCGTTGTGGACGCCACACGACCAAGGCGCGAGATGTGCGTTCGCGATGGAACTCCCCGAGCCGTTCACGAAGCTCCAGCACCTGTTCTTCGAGTTCAAGAACCCGCTTTATTCCTTCGATACTGAGACCTTCATTCGACAATTGCGAAACATAGCGCAGTCTTTGAACATCACGCGCGCTGTAGAGACGGTTCCTTCCCGCTACTCGATGTGCCGACACGAGACCAACACGGTCGTACTGGCGCAAAGTCTGAGGGTGTAGGCCAGCGAGTTGAGCTGCAATGGAGATTGCATAAACCGGGGTCTCTGAAGCAACAATGTTGTCTTCAAATGGAGTACTCATGATTTTTCACCAAGTGCATAGATCTCTTTGCGGGGATCTTGATCAGTGGTTGCGTCTGCAAAATCCTTCAGGGCTGATTTGGCGTCTTCATTCAAGTTTTGCGGCACCGCTATGTCGATGACAGCCAGTACGTCGTGGTTCAAGCCGTCTTTGCCACGGACCCCCTTGCCCTTAATTCGGAAAGTACGACCGGTTGTTGTTCCAGCCGGAATGCGCATATTCACAGTCCCACCGCGAGGGACCGGAATCGCAATGTCGGCGCCCAGCGCCGCTTCAGCGAAAGTTACGGGGACTTCAACACTTAAGTTGTCGCCTTTGCGCTCAAATAGCGGATGCGGCTTAACAGATACCTTGACCAATAGGTCACCACCGGGACCGCCACGTTCACCAGGGCCCCCTTTGCCCTTAAGTCGGATCTTGGATCCGTCCTTAACTCCCGCAGGGATGCGGGCTTGAACACTTCGACTGTTTTTACCGCGACCCGTCCCATGGCACCGATTGCAGGGGTCATCGACGAATAGCCCACGCCCCTGACAGGTTGGGCAAGGTTCAGAGAAGGCAAATCCACCGGCATTACGGGAGATCTGACCATTACCACTGCAAGTTGGGCAAACCTGAGGTGTTGAACCAGCTTTGGCACCGGTTCCGTGACACATTGAGCAAGCGCCGTCACTTTGCAAATTCAGTGGAACCGTTACACCGTCTAGTGTGTCGGCGAATGAAAGCGTGAGCGAAGTTTCAATGTCTTGGCCGCGCCGTGGCTGCCGTGAGCGACCACCCGCCCCACCTCCACCACGGTTGAAGATGCCGCCGAGGAAGTCACCGAATCCACCCTGATCGCCACCGAATAGATCCTCGTAGTTGACGTTGTAGTTCCCTCCACCGGATCCCGGTCTGCGTCCGTAGCCGCCAGTGGCAAAAAGTGCGCGACCTTCGTCATATTCCTTGCGCTTTTTGTCATCGGATAAGACGTCGTAGGCCTCCGACACGGCCTTGAACTTGTCTTCGGCCGCTTTATTGCCAGGATTTTTGTCGGGGTGAAGATCACGTGCAAGTTTTCGGTATGTCTTCTTCATCTCTGCGGGCGTTGCATCTTTTGAAACACCCAATAAAGCGTAGAAGTCTTTTTCGAGCCAATCCTTATTCATTCAATGTCCCACATCTACTTAGTCTGATCAAAGACTCAGGTGCCGGCAACGCTGACACGAGCTGGACGCAGAATGCGATCACCCTGCCGGTAACCCTGCTGGAAAATCGCCATCACGGTTGGTTCGGTAACTCCTTCGACTTCTTCACTGGCTAATGCTTCGTGCATGTTTGGATCGAATGGATCCTGTGCCGCACCGAATTTGACTAAGCCAATTTTGTTCAAGGTCGATTCAAGTTTTTCACCAACGGTTTTAAATGCACCGTTGAGTTCGTCATGCTCGCGAGCTAACTCAATGTCATCGAGTACCGGTAGGAGTTCTGCGAAGACCGCACCGATAGCCAGTTGACGGTTGACCTCGCGGTCGCGATCAACTCGCTTGCGATAATTTGCGTACTCGGCTTGGACCCGCTGCAGATCCTCAGTAAGTTCACTAATTTTCTGTTCAATCCCAACTACTTCGCCCTCGATGAGCTCCGCTTCAACGTCCAACTCCCCGGTGAGAAGTTCGTCAGCCAAGTCGGAACTTGGCTGACGAACCTCGAAGGTGTCGGGGTTGAGTCGACGTTTGTCGTTCACCCTTATGCCTTCTTCTTCACTCACTTGGATTCATCCTCGTCAATGATCTCTGCATCAACGACGTCTTCTTCGGCTGTCTCAGCTGCAGCTTCAGCGGCTTCTTCTGATCCACCGGCTTGGGCTTCGCTGTACATCGCTGCGCCCAGTGCTTGGCTTGCGGCTGCAACCTTGTCCGTTGCTGCGCGCATTCCTGGCCCGTCATTTTCTTCAATCGCTTTTTTGAGTTCTTCCAACGGCCCTTCAACATTTGCTTTTGCATCAGCTGGAACCTTGTCGGCATTGTCAGCGAGGAACTTTTCAGTCTGGTACACCAGAGCTTCAGCGTTGTTGCGAACTTCAGCTTCGTCGCGGCGTTGCTTGTCTTCTTCAGCGTGTGCCTCAGCATCACGCATCATGCGATCGATGTCGTCTTTGCTTAAGGTTGATCCACCAGAAATTGTCATGGACTGCTCTTTACCTGTAGCGGTATCACGTGCGGATACATGCACGATTCCGTTGGCATCGATGTCGAATGTGACCTCGATCTGTGGAATTCCACGTGGTGCTGGTGGCAGTCCGGTGAGATCAAATGTTCCCAACTGCTTGTTGTAGGCAGCCATTTCGCGCTCACCCTGATACACCTGGATGGATACTGATGGCTGATTGTCTTCCGCTGTTGTGAACGTTTCTGAACGCTTGGTGGGAATGGTGGTGTTGCGTTCGATCAGCTTGGTCATGATTCCACCCTTGGTTTCAATTCCCAGGGATAGCGGTGTTACGTCAAGCAAAAGAACGTCTTTCACGTCACCGCGAAGAACACCTGCTTGAAGTGCTGCACCAATTGCCACAACCTCGTCTGGGTTAACGCCCTTGTTCGCATCTTTGCCGGTCATTTCTTTAACCAGATCCGCGACTGCAGGCATACGTGTTGATCCACCAACGAGAACTACCTGGTCGATGTCGCTGATCTTGACACCTGCGTCTTTGACAACGGCTTCAAATGGTGTCTTGGTGCGCTTGAGCAGATCAGCTGTCAGTGATTCAAACTTGCTGCGGCTCAGGGTCTCTTCAAGGTGAAGGGGTCCGTCAGCACTCGCTGTGATGTATGGCAGGTTGATCGAGGTTTCGGTTGAACTTGACAGTTCAATCTTGGCCTTTTCTGCTGCTTCACGCAGACGCTGAACCGCCATCTTGTCCTTGGACAAATCAACACCATGGGCATTCTTGAACTGTGTGACCATCCAGTCGACGACAGCGTTATCCCAGTCGTCTCCACCGAGGTTGTTGTCACCGCTGGTTGCCTTTACTTCAACGACACCGTCGCCGATTTCAAGTAGTGAAACGTCAAAGGTTCCGCCACCAAGGTCGAAGACCAGAATTGTTTGTTCCTGATCGCCCTTGTCCAAGCCGTAAGCCAATGCTGCGGATGTGGGCTCGTTGATAATGCGCAGAACATTCAGACCGGCGATTTCGCCAGCTTCTTTTGTTGCTTGGCGCTGTGCATCATTGAAATAGGCAGGAACCGTAATTACGGCGTCACTGACGGTGTCGCCAAGGTATGCCTCAGCATCACGCTTGAGTTTCATCAAGGTTCGCGCGCTGATTTCCTGCGGGGTGTACTTCTTGCTATCAATATCGACATTCCAGTTTGTGCCCATGTGGCGCTTAACGGAACGGATCGTGCGGTCAACGTTTGTCACTGCCTGGCGCTTGGCAACTTCACCCACGAGAACTTCGCCATTCTTTGCGAATGCGACAACCGATGGGGTGGTGCGAGCACCTTCTGCGTTGGCGATAACGACGGGTTCTCCGCCTTCAAGTACGGAAACCACCGAGTTGGTGGTACCGAGGTCAATTCCTACTGCTCTAGCCATTATGTGGCTCCTTCTTTCTTTGTTGTGTGTCTGGACTTTCATAAAACCAATGGCTTTATTGTGCCCTACCGGAGATTAATAGTCAAATCGAGCGCAGATTACTTGAGTCGGTGTGACTCATACCCTTTCGAGGGGGGCACACGCCTCTGGGCGCCGAAAGCTTCTCGGCTCCCTGGCTGAATCCCATTACGAATCATCGGTCAACCGGCTGCGGTGACCCCCACATGTTCGCTACTGTCAAAAAATCGGACTACCCGCGCGTATCCAACCCAATTGAGGCCTATCTATGGACACTCTCGAGTTCATCAGGATTACTGACATCAATGCGGCCGCCCAAGCCACTGAACTTGGCCAGGAATACACGGACTGGTTGGTCGCTGCATACGCCGAGGAGCACGACCACGAGGTGCCCAGCCACGTGGTTAATCACATCCCCCACCACACCGAAGACGGTGAGTTGATTCTTGATGATCGAGGTCGCCTCTACCTCGGCGTCGCCGATGGCCAGCCGGCAGCAATCGGACTACTCAAGCCGGTAACCGAAACTCTTTGCGAAGGCAAGAGACTTTATGTGCGCCCCGAGTTTCGCGGGCGCGGATTCGGCAGGCAGATGCTAGAGCGGCTAGTTTCCGATGCCAGGGAAATTGGCTACACCCAAATGCGCGCCGAGGTCTCATTACTTATGCGCGAAGGGATCGCGCTCTACGACTCGTACGAGAATGTCGATGAACTGGATGCGTTTGATGGTCACGAAGGTGAGGACTGGGGGACCACTCAACATCAGAAGTTTTTGACGTACGACATCCCCGTCCCCGGCAATTCGTTCATCAGGAAATCCTGAACGTTTAAAGCGCCGCGGTGCCACTTCCAAAAAACGGTAACGCCAATTCTGGATTTGGGTCAAATAAATTCGACTCAAGTAAGGCAGGTCGATGGGCCCGCCCGTGTTCATATACATTGGCGTGCTAGCCGATGAATCCTGCTTGATTTCCTAAAAACCTGCGATATCAACCTTGGACTGAGGGGAAGGCCCTAAATGACACCCTCGAAGCTAGCGGTAGGCGCCGGCAGTACTTTTGAAACTCTCGATGTGCCACCCCAAAATCCTGCTGCAGGAGCCACCGGAGAAATCCAAGAATTTCTCGCCGCAAACCGCTATTTCACGGTAGTCCTAGACGATGACCCCACGGGGTCGCAGGCGGTGCACGGGATAGATGTCGTGCTGATCCCTGAGGCTGGTGAAGTCGTTCGAGCCCTGCGCGAAGGTAGCGGTTCGTGTTTCGTTCTCACCAACACTCGTAGCCTGACTGAAAGTGAGGCCATTGAACTCACGTCTACCCTGGTGGGAAATATCCTCGAGATCTTGCGCGACGACGACGTTGTGGTTCGTTTCATCAGCAGAAGTGACTCCACGCTCCGCGGGCACGTGATCGCCGAAATTGCCGTACTAGAGAAAGCACAGAATCGTTTTTTCGGGAAAGGCTTTCAGGCAATCCTCTTCGCTCCTGCGTTCATCGAGGCTGCACGAATGACCGCCGGTGATACACACTGGGCCAAAGTTTCAGGTGAGATGCGTCCGGTCTCTGAAACGGAGTACTCAAAAGACTCATCATTTGGCTACGCCAACTCCGACCTTCGCGATTTCCTGGAGGAGAAAAGTAAAGGTTCAATCAAGTCAAAAGATGTAGCTTCATTATCACTGGATGTTATTCGCCTTGGAGGCCCCGATGCCGTCGCCGAAATTCTCTTAGGAGTTCCGGCGGGATCTTGGGTTGTTGTGAACGCCCTCGACTATTCAGATCTTGAGATTGTGGCGCTTGGTGTTACCCGGGCCGAGCGACTCGGCGGAACTTTCGTGTTCCGCAGTGGGCCATCTTTCGTGAAACCGCTGCTCGGCATTGAAACCGTTCCGCCGGTTACTAAAGACGTAATTTGGGCAGGTCTACCTCAGCGGCCAAACACAAATTCGCGAGGCTTGATAATGGTGGGATCACACACAGCTCTCAGCACCAGCCAAATGGACTCCTTGCTTGCCAACCGTTGCGTTAATCACCTCGTAGTAGATGTGGCACAACTGTTAGTTAATGGTGCGGGAAGGTTGGATTACGTGAATGAAGTCGCCAAACAAGCGATCGAATCACTTAAGGAAAACATCACCTTAATCTCGACCAGCCGCACAGTGGTGCCGGGCGCCGACATAACCGAAAACCTCGACATTGCAAGAAGTGTTTCTTCTGGCATGTCTCATATTTTGCAACTAATCTCGGCACACTTCCCCGCCTGGGTAATTGGAAAAGGCGGTATAACTTCGCATGACCTTGCAGTCCAGGGTTTAGGAATTACCCGTGCACGAGTACTCGGACAGTTGTTCCCCGGGAATATTTCAGTTTTTAGGCCACTCGTTGCAAGTTCGGATTGCCTGAGCATTCCCTATATTGTTTTTCCTGGAAACGTAGGCGACGAAAATACACTTACCCGCGCGGTTGAAATTCTTGAAGGGTAGTTCGACAAGGGCTCGCTGACAATCGCTAGCCACCTGAGTTTGGCACCAACCACATTGAATGAAAGGGAATTACATGAACGTAGGATGGATCGGCTTAGGTGCCATGGGATTGCCAATGGCGTCGGTGCTCTCGCGTGGAGGTTACGAGGTTTCCGCATTCGATTTGGATTCAACCAAGGTTGCCCAGGTAGTTGAAGCAGGTGCGCTCTCGGTGGGCCTGGATCAAGTCGGGGAAAAAGCCGATCTTTTGTTTGTGATGGTTGCTACCGGTACTCAACTTGAATCAGTGCTCTTTGGTCCCGACGGGGTAGCCAAATTTATGGCTTCCGGCAGCCTGGTGATCATCACCGCGACCGTGGGAGTTGAAGTTGCGGTCAGCTGCGCGGAGCGGCTCGGCAAGTTGGGTATTGGCCTGGTAGACGCTCCTGTTTCAGGCGGTGTCGCGCGCGCTGAAGCCGGCGATTTGCTTTTCATGATCAGCGGAAGTTCATCCGATAAAGCCACAGTGCTGCCTTTGATAAATCTGATGGCCCGGGAAGTGGCTGACTTCGGTGAAATCCCTGGCGATGCACAGAAAGCCAAACTGGTAAACCAATTGCTGTGTGGCGTTCACATCGCTGTTGCCGGTGAAGCGCTTGCTTTTGCCGAATCCCTGGGCCTCGATGCTGGTCAGTGCTGGTCGGCATTGCGAGGTGGTGCCGCAACTTCTTTTATGTTCGAAGACCGGGGCGCCAGGATGGTCGAAGGACCACAGGAAATTGTGAGAAGCGCACTTGGTCTATTTGTTAAAGATCTAGGCCTCGTTACTGCTGAGGCGAACGCCCACTCCCTTGGGACTCCATTGGCGAGTGCCGCACTTGGGTTGTTCACGCAAGGGCGCAATGAGGGCCACGAACGCGAAGATGACTCCGTAGTTATTGAGATTTCACGCAAACAAGTTCCATCACCAAAGTTGAATTAGTTTGCGCTGGCGATCCATGTATTTTTTGCGTGCATCTAGCGCTTCATCGATTGACACCGGGCGAAATCTCGTCTTGGTGCCAGGTGAACTTTGGCCCACTAGATCCATATCGGCACTGATCACCGTTCCGACTTGGGCATAACCCCCGCCTGAAACAGCGTCTCTGTGCAAAATTATCGGCTCGGTACCAGCGGGAACCTGA
This sequence comes from Actinomycetota bacterium, assembly GCA_947499275.1. Taxonomy (GTDB): domain Bacteria; phylum Actinomycetota; class Actinomycetes; order S36-B12; family S36-B12; genus UBA4592. The sequence goes on from CANMNM010000005.1 coordinate 19,037, forward strand.
ATCGATCCGACTGGATATGGGGCGTCGGTAATGTTTGATGGGTCAGACCCAGCACCAAATGGCTGCTCGCGAGGAACCCACTCGAGGGTGTTGCCGGCATAACGAAAACCGATGCGGTCCGCGACCGTAGTTAACTGCCAGGGCTTGTCAATCAGAGCTGAAAGTCCATTTTCGGAAAGCCTGAAGTCGTAAAGGCCGAGTACGATTCGGACGTCGACCTCGCGGGAATGCACTGGCCGCATATCCTCTGGCACAGCCCGACCCGGTGTTCCGGCCAACTGCCCAATCGGAATGCTGTCACCCGCTAATAGGTTTCTACCTTTGAAACCTCCAATCGCCCCCAACGCATAGTGGGATCGGCTTCCTAAAACAATGGGTACATTTAGTCCCCCGGCCACCGCGATATAAATGCGCGCACCCCCGGTAAAAATCCCAAAGGAAAGTACGTCGCCAGCGGCCACCTGTAGTGACTCCCAGCTTGGTGCCGCTGTGCCATTTATAAATACCGGGGCCTGCGCCCCCGTCACCGCAACCACACTTGGCTCCGTGAAACAAAGTTTCGGCCCCATGTAGGTCGATTCGAATACAGCCTCTCCCGACCCGTTGCCTACCAGAATATTTGCAGCAATGGCGGCGTATCTATCGACCGCACCTGAGGGTGGGATGCCGACGTTATAAAAACCCTGCCGGCCTAAGTCTTGAATTGAAGTTGCAAGCCCCGGCTCAATTATTTCAACTGGCATTTAGCGCCCCGATCAATTTTTCGTTGTACAGGTCAGGAGAAGCTTCATACTCTTCTAGCACAAAAGAAACTGGCGCTTGTTTGTACCGATAAGTTCGGGCTTCAACAGCCGCCTCGATGGCTCGGTACTCTGGCTCGTCAATAGCCCGAAATTTTACGATGTCACCGGGCCTGAAAAAGATCATCGTCTCGGCAAAGTCGGGGAGTTTGTTTTCTGGGTCATAAATAGGAACTGGCGTAATTCCAAACATTTGGTAGCCCCCAGCTCCTCGCACGCTATAAATAGCACTGAAGCAGCCCCCGTGCCCGATGGTTTGTTTTGGGGTGTCGGTTCGGGGCCGCACGTATTTCGGAACCTGCAACTGACGCTCCTGCGGAACCATTTGAAAGAACCAAGGCAAACCAGCAACAAACCCGAGCATCGAGGTGATCCACGGGGCACCCGCGTGTGCCTCGATAAATGCTTCGACGCTTGGCAGGTTGTTTTGCGCGGCGGCAAACTCTAGATCCGTCATATCTGGGGCTTGGTGTCGATCACGGAATCGGGAGCCGGTCTCATTTGTGTACGGGTCGTTGTACCAGACCGGTACCTCACAAATTCGGGTCTCAATACCTCGCACCGCGCCATCGGCAACCCGCATTTCAGCAGCTCGCACTATTTTCTCAACTTCATATGGATCAATTTCGTCTGGGTTGAAGCGCACCAAGAAGGAGGCATTGCCCGGGTAAATATCAGTTATGCCTGCGATGTTCTGGGCTTTGAGGTCACTACCTATCGCCATGGCTTGAAAATTTGCCCGCAGACTCATGGATTCCGACAACTGGACGACAAGGTGCTCATCGGCACCCCACGTGTACCGGCTCGTCTCCATGCTAGTTGCGCTCATTTTCGTTCCTCCTCGAAAGCAGTATGGGCAGTGCCCGATCTGCGGGTCATGACTCCAAAAAAAGCGTATCGTAACTTCCGTCTATGAATCCTGGAGAATCAATTACTTCTAACAGGAAACTGGAAGTGGTCTTAACACCGACAACTTCCATTTCATGGAGAGCTCGACGCATTCGACTAAGTGACTCCTCACGTGTCCTGCCCCACGAAATGACCTTGGCCAACAGCGAATCGTAGTAAGGGGTGACGGTGTCACCGACCGTGAATCCGCTATCTATCCGGATGAATGGTCCTGACGGCAGATTGAACTTCTCAAGATAGCCCGGTGAAGGCATAAATTGGAAACTCGGATCTTCTGCATTTAGTCGGATTTCAATTGCATGGCCCCTAGCTAAAACGTCCTCTTGGGTGAAGGACAGTTTTTCTCCCGCCGACACGCGAAGTTGTTCAACGACTAAGTCGATCCCGGTCACGGCCTCGGTGATTGGATGTTCAACCTGAATTCTGGTATTCATCTCGATGAAGTAATAGCCCGAAGTCTTCGGTTCGTATAGAAACTCAACCGTTCCTGCACCGTGGTACCCGACGGCAGCTGCGAGAGCCACTGCTGCGGAGCACATCTCCGCACGCACCGCCGATGGGAGTAATGGGGCTGGTGTCTCCTCAATAAGTTTCTGGCGGCGGCGTTGCACGGAACACTCACGCTCACCCAAATGAACAAATGTTTCACCGTCACCAAATACTTGGACCTCAATGTGCTTCGCGCCAGTAACCATGCGTTCTAGATAAACTTCATCACTGCCAAAAGCAGCAAGTGACTCAGCCTGTGCAATGGGGATTAACGACCGAAGTTCAGATTCGTCCGCTGCAACCCGGATACCTTTACCGCCGCCACCCGCCGACGCCTTAATTACTAGTGGGTACCCCGTTCTTGATGCAACTTCGACCGCTTCATCGACGCTCGCAACCGGCCCATTAGAGCCTGGGATTGTTGGCACACCGGCGGCCAAGGCTGTTTTAATCGCCTGCGCCTTATCGCCCATTTGGGTAATTGCACTCGGATTTGGGCCCACCCACGTTAAGCCAGAATCGATAACTGCTTGAGCGAACGCTGCACGCTCAGATAGAAAACCGTAACCGGGGTGGATGGCGTCGACTCCCGCCGACAATGCTGCATCGAGGATCAGTTGCTCATTTAGGTAACTCTTACCGGCCGCAGCCGGGCCAATAACAATGCATGAATCCGCAGAGCGAGCATGCAGAGCCTGCGCATCCGCTTCGCTAGCTACCGCAACTGTTTCAATACCTAGTTCACGTGCAGCCCGGATGATTCGAACGGCAATTTCACCCCGGTTTGCAATGAGGAGTTTCTTCATTTATGCGCCGGTTTGGATAGAGGCGATGAGATCACCCGGGCCAATTATTGCCTCACTGTCCACGTGGAAGGCAGTAATCACACCATCAGCCCCAGCCTTAATCTCAGCAAATTGCTTCATAACCTCAACGAGGCCAATTGTGTCGCCGGCGGAAACCGTATCTCCAATGTTGAAGAACTCAGGTTGATCCGGACTCGGGCGTCGGTAAAAGATCCCCGGAATGGGAGATTGAACTTCGTGAATTGCCACAGTCGCTCCTTGGATAGTAATGCCGGACTAAATAACTTCTGAGAACTCACTCATGACACTTCGCACAACACGGGCTACATCAATTGCATTCGGGGTATCCGAATGCACGCAAATGCTCTCGAATATCACCGGTAGTAATTCACCCGACTCGGTGAGCACGGTGCTTGATTCAAGGGCTCGACGAGTGGTTGCTTCGACTTTATCCAACGGAGTTCGTTGCGGACGGCGGGCGATAATCAAAGTACCGTCTGACCGGTAGTCCAAATCTACATACACTTCGGAGACAAATGGCACCCCGCGGCGCGCGGTAACTCGTTCGTGAGCGGTACCCGCCATGCCAAAAACGGGAACTCCATAGACCTCCGCAACATCGCAGAGAGCTTCCATCAGAGTTTCGTCGCGTGCGAGCATCCCATAAAGTGATC